>JBFYPZ010000021.1:0-22317 GCA_041303035.1 Flavobacteriaceae bacterium | reverse complement strand
AATTTTTATTCTTCATGCGCATGCCTGCCAGGGTACCATCATTTAAATGTTCATGGGTCATTTCAAAAATATCTCCTGCCAATACAGCCTCCTTATCAACAACAAAGCCGTGATTTTGTGAGGTGATCTCCCCTTTTCCGGTCAGCAGGTTCTTTACCGGATGGTTGATGCCCCGGTGGCCATTGTGCATTTTATAAGTGGGCACGCCATTGGCCAGCGCAATGATTTGGTGCCCGAGACAAATGCCAAAAAGCGGCAGGTCACGATCGATAATGGCTTTGGCTATTTCCTGTGCATTTTTCAAAGGCATGGGATCTCCCGGTCCATTGGACAGAAAATAACCGTCAGGCTGAAAACCTTTCATGTCTTCAAAAGTGGCGTCAAAGGGAAAAACCTTCACATAGCAGTCCCTTTTTACAAAATTGCGGAGTATGTTCCTTTTTATTCCAAGATCAAGCGCCGCAATCCGGTAAGTGGCATTTTCATCACCTACAGTATACGCTTCTTTAACGGACACGCTCGATGCGAGCTCAAGACCTTCCATGGAGGGAATTTTGTCCAGTTGCTCCTGCAGGTACTTGAGGTCGGTATTGGTAGAAATCACAGCATTCATAGCTCCCTTACTTCTGATATGACGCACCAGTGCACGGGTGTCAACGTCAGAGATGGCAAAGAAGTTCTGCTTTTTAAAATAATCCTCCAGGGTACCGGAAGCTGCGGGTCTTGAGTGGTTATAGGAAAAGTTCCTGCAGATCAGCCCGGTGATCTTGATAGAATCTGATTCCTGTTCTTCTCCGTTGACTCCATAATTCCCGATATGCGCATTGGTGGCTACCATGAGCTGCCCAAAATAGGAGGGATCTGTGAAAATTTCTTGATACCCAGTTGTACCCGTATTAAAACAGATTTCACCAACTGCTGTACCCTCATTGCCAACTGCCTTACCTTCAAACAGGCTGCCATCAGCCAGGAGTAATACCGCTTTTTTTCTTTTAACAAATTCCATAATTGCTTTTTATAGTTTATTAAGTGTGTTGTAATATGTAAAGATCCTGATCACATCCGCTTCCTTTTTGTAAGAAAGATTATTTTCGTCAATAAATTTTTCAATCTCAGATTTATGGTCTTTAACGACTTCTGTAATTTCCTTTTTACTCAATAAAAATGACTTGCTTATGTCGTTTTTCGAGATCAGATAATCATCGGTTATCTTGAACCGGGAAGGCTGCTTAGACCCGTCGATCGGGTTGAACATACCCTCTACAATTTCTGTTTTATAGACTTTATACAGACTGATTTTCTCTCCTTCCAGCAATACCTCCTTAAACATTTTACCGGTATCCGGTTTCAGGCAACGGCCATTTATTCTGGCTGAATCGATCAGCTTATTTTCAAAAATAAACAGGGTGTCATTTGATCTCAATTCACTGAACTGGTTGTTGTATATATCATAATTGATGTTGTCCAGTTTCAAAGATTTGCCTTTTGAGTACAGCTCGCCTTTATTTTTCCAGTTTTCAAATAAAAAACGATTCCCTTCTATCGTATTCCCATCAACCTGTATTGCCGGTTTTGTTAAAAAGCCGGTGATCACATTTGAAGTGCTACCCGACTGTCCGACTGTCTGCCGCTCCTGAGCCGAAAGCCCACAGGCATAGAGGATAGCCAGAAACAAAAAAAATCTTATGATCATAATAAAATTGGTTTTTAAAGGAATGAACAATCAGCTGTTCCGTCGTTTCCAACGGCCTTACCTTCGAAAATTGTTCCGTCTTCCAAAAGAATAACCGCCTTCTCTTTTGTTTTATATTGCATTTCTTATCCGATTTGTTTTAAATTGTGTTGAAATAATTGCATGCGCGAATCATATCAGATTCATCTTTGTATGATAGTTTATTATCCTCTATATACTTTTCCATCACTGACTTCTCGCTACCAAATAGTTCTGTAAAATTTTTCTTGTTCAAATAAACTTTTCTTGGTATGCCATTTTGAACTGCATAATAGCTTGTAACAATCTTGTACCTGTACGTTTTTTGTTTGCCATATACCGGACTATACATTCCTTCAATAATTTCAACGTCATAACTCTTAATTAAATTCAACTTTTTACCCTCAGAGAGAATCTCGCTAAATTTCCCTGTATTGTTGGGTTTAAGTAACCTATTATTCACCTTTACAGAATCAATTTTTGAATTATGAAAAACAAAAATTGAATCTTGCTTTTTCATTTGACTAAATTCATTTGTAGAGATGTCAAAATTGATGTTGTCAACTGAAAATACAGCGCCCTTGTAATAAATTTGTCCCTGGTTCTGCCAATTAGGAAAGAGAAAACGATTACCCTCAATTTCTTTATCATTAAAAACAGAAACAGAACCGGCATTATTCACTTGTGCAGAATTATTCACTTGTGTAATTGTTCTTTTTGTAGTTGGCTCTTGCGCAAATACATGCCCAAAGCAAAAGATAACTATAATAAAAAGGATTTTTTTCATGACTACAAGATAAAAAAAAAAGGATAAGCCTGAACCGCTTATCCTTTAATTTTCTCAAAAACAATTGACTTCATGCTTATGCTTCGTCTTTTGGTTCTGTGTTTTCAGTTTTTGTTTCTTTCTTTGCTTTAGGTGCTTCCACAACTACATCTTCTGAAGTTGATTTTTTACCCCTTCTTCTGGTAGCCTTTTTCTTAACAGCTCCTTTGGCGTTGTAGATCTCATTGTAGTCAACGAGCTCAACCATGGCCATATCGGCGTTGTCACCCAATCTGTTTCCAAGCTTGATGATACGCACATAACCTCCCGGTCTGTCTCCCACCTTCACGGCTACATTTCTGAACAATTCAGAAACCGCTTCTTTACTTTTCAGGTTCCTGAAAACGATCCTTCTGTTGTGTGTAGAATCTTCTTTGGATTTAGTTACCAACGGCTCTACGAACTGACGTAAGGCCTTCGCTTTTGCTACGGTGGTATTGATTCTCTTATGCTCGATCAGGGAACAGGCCATATTGGAAAGCATAGACTTTCTGTGCGCTGTTTTCCTGCTTAAGTTATTTACTTTATTTCCGTGTCTCATTGTAAACTCAAATTTATTTGGCTGTTTCTTTTCAGAAACAACTATTCTTTATCCAATTTGTATTTTGTTAAATCCATTCCAAAAGTCAGGCCTTTCACCATCACCAGTTCATCCAGCTCAGTAAGTGATTTCTTTCCGAAATTTCTGAACTTCATCAGATCGCTCTTGTTGTAAGATACCAGGTCGCCCAGGGTATCTACTTCTGCAGCCTTTAAACAATTTAAAGCCCTGACAGACAGGTCGAGGTCGATCAGTCTGGTTTTCAGCAACTGACGCATGTGCAGTGATTCCTCATCATAGGTTTCGGTATGTGCGATATCATCAGCCTCCAGCGTTATTCTTTCGTCTGAGAACAACATAAAATGATGGATCAGTATTTTCGCTGCCTCGGTCAGTGCGTCCTGCGGACTGATTGAACCATCCGTTTTGATGTCAAAAACCAGTTTTTCATAGTCTGTTTTTTGTTCAACGCGGAAATTTTCAACGGCGTACTTTACATTTTTTATCGGTGTGTAAATGGAGTCAATGGCAATGGTACCTATAGGAGCTGAAGCTTTTTTATTTTCTTCTGCCAGTACAAATCCCCTTCCTTTATCAATGCTGATCTCCATGTCCAGGTTGACTGATTTTTCCATATTACAGATGATCAGCTCAGGATTGAGGATCTGGAAACCGGAGATGAAGTTTTGAAAATCACCTGCCATCAGTTGTTCTTTACCTTTGATAGATATTGTAATGGCTTCATTGTCTATATCCTCTATCTGTTGTTTAAATCTGACTTGCTTCAAATTTAAAATGATCTCGGTTACGTCTTCCACGATACCGGGAATGGTTGAGAATTCATGATCAACCCCTTCTATACGGATAGAATTGATCGCATATCCTTCCAGAGAAGATAATAAAACACGTCTCAAAGCATTACCAACAGTTAAACCGTAGCCAGGTTCAAGTGGTTTGAATTCGAATTTGCCGTCGGTGGCATTGGATTCGATCATTAATACTTTGTCTGGTTTTTGAAAATTTAAAATTGCCATAAGTTTGGATTCTATCTTTAATTATTTAGAGTACAATTCCACAATAAATTGTTCATTAATATTCTCAGGAATCTGAACTCTTTCCGGCACTTTAATAAATCTGCCTTCCATAGTTTCTGAGTTCCAGTTCAGCCATTCATAAACACTTTTGTTCAATGATAACGAACGGGCAATTGCATCCAACGATTTCGACTTTTCTCTCACACCTACAGTATCTCCTTCTTTCAATTGAAACGACGGTATATTGACTATTTCACCATTTACGGTGATGTGACGGTGAGAAACCAGCTGACGTGCACCACTGCGCGTTGGCGAAACACCCATTCTGTAAACGACATTGTCTAAGCGGGATTCACATAACTGCAGCAATACCTCACCGGTAATACCTTTGGTTCTTGAAGCTTTTTCGAACAGATTCCTGAACTGACGCTCAAGAATTCCATAGGTGTATTTAGCTTTTTGCTTTTCATTTAACTGGATAGCATATTCAGATCGTTTCCCCCTTCTGCGGTTCATACCGTGTTGTCCGGGAGGATAATTTCTTCTTTCTAATGCTTTGTCCTCACCAAAAATCGGTAAACCGAATTTTCTGGCGATCTTTGATTTTGGTCCTGTATATCTTGCCATCTTTTAAATTTTAAGGGATTATGAATTAAGGCATTCCTTCGATAATCTAAATCCTTGATTTATATAAAATTATTTAATTAAACTCTTCTTCTTTTTGGTGGTCTGCAACCATTGTGCGGCATTGGGGTAATATCAATGATCTCTGTTACCTCGATTCCACTGTTGTTGATCGTTCTGATAGCAGATTCCCTGCCATTTCCCGGACCTTTAACAAACACCTTTACTTTTCTTAAGCCGGCTTCATGAGCAACTTTTGAGCAATCCTCAGCTGCAGTCTGGGCTGCATAAGGCGTGTTCTTTTTTGAACCTCTAAATCCTTGTTTACCTGCACTTGACCATGAAATAACATCCCCGTTCTTGTTGGTCAGGGAAATAATGATGTTATTGAAGGTAGCGCTGATATGCGCCTCACCAACTGCGTCAACAATTACTTTTCGCTTTTTTTGAACTTTCTTTGCCATGTCTCTAAAGATTATTTAGTTGCTTTCTTTTTATTTGCTACAGTTTTCTTCTTGCCTTTACGCGTTCTGGAATTGTTCTTGGTCTTCTGACCACGCAATGGAAGTCCTGATCTGTGTCGAACACCTCTGTAACAACCGATGTCCATCAAACGTTTGATGTTTGTCTGAACTTCTGATCTCAGTTCTCCTTCGATCTTGACCTTACTAACCTGCTCACGTATGTTGGCGATCTCACTGTCAGTCCAGTCCTGCACCTTTGTGCTTTCGTCAACCTTAGCATTTGCCAAAATTTCTTTAGCCTTACTTCTTCCGATACCAAAGATATAGGTCAATGAAATGATCCCTCTCTTGTTCTTTGGAATATCAATACCTGCTATTCTTGCCATAACTTATCCTTGTCTTTGTTTAAATCTAGGATTACTTTTGTTGATTACATATAATCTGCCTTTTCTACGTACAATTTTGCACTCGGCACTTCTTTTTTTGATAGATGTTCTAACTTTCATGAGTTCTACTCTTATTGTTTATTTCGGCCTTTTACTAAAAATTAATTAAAAGCCTTTTTTTATTAATATCTATAGGTTATTCTGGCCTTACTCAAATCATAGGGGCTCATTTCCAGCTTTACCTTATCACCGGGTAATATTTTGATATAATGCATGCGCATCTTTCCGGAGATATGGGCGGTCACTATATGTTCATTCTCCAGTTCAACGCGAAACATTGCATTGGAAAGTGCTTCTATAATCGTGCCATCTTGCTGTATTGCTGTCTGTTTAGCCATATACTATACCGTTGATTTTCTTTTAGCTCCGGTCTTCATCAAACCGTCGTAATGTCTGTTCAACAAATAGGCATTGATTTGTTGTAAAGTATCTATTGCCACACCCACCATGATCAACAAAGAGGTTCCTCCATAAAAAAGAGCCCATCCCGGTTGTACACCAAATTTCGTTACGATGGCCGGCAGAACCGCCAGGAGCGCAAGAAATATAGAACCCGGTAAGGTGATTCTGGATAAAATACCATCCAGGTATTCTGCGGTATCTTTACCCGGACGTATGCCCGGAACAAAACCACCACCCTTTTTCAGATCATCAGCCATTTTATTGGTTGGAATCGTGATCGCTGTATAGAAATAACTGAAGATGATGATCAGTATCGCAAATACCACATTGTACCAGAAACCAAACATATCTGTAAAAGCTAATCCGATAGACTTCAAAGTCGAATTCTCTGAACTTGCCAGTAATCCCGGAACGAACATCAGTGCCTGAGCAAAAATGATGGGCATAACACCGGCTGAATTCAGCTTAAGCGGAATGTATTGTCTCGCACCGGCCACATCTTTTACGTTGCCTGCAACGGTGCGTCTGGCGTATTGAACCTGTATCTTCCGAACAGCGGTTACCAGAAGCACACTGGCCAAAATCACCAGTAACCAGAAGATCACCTCGATCAGTATCATCAACAAACCTCCGTTGGACTGCGTGATACGTGATGTCGCCTCCTGCATGAATACGGCAGGTAACCTGGCTATGATTCCGATCATGATGAGCAGGGAAATTCCGTTGCCAATTCCTTTATCGGTTATCTTTTCACCCAACCACATAGCAAAAACCGTACCGGTTGTTAACAAGAGGATAGATGAGAAATAAAACAAGGGTCCGCGTCCCAGCAAAAATGCACTTTCAGGTATTCCCAGGCTGGGTAAACTAACCAGATAAGCCGGTGCCTGAATGATCAGGATTCCGATGGTCAACCAGCGTGTGATCTGGTTGATCTTTTTTCTGCCGCTTTCACCTTCTTTTTGCAATTTTTGCAGATAAGGAATGGCTATACCCATCAATTGAACAACAATAGAGGCCGAAATATAGGGCATGATACCCAGCGCCATAACCGAGGCATTGGCAAATGCACCACCGGTAAAGGCATTGAGCAAGCCCAATAAACCACCCGAAGTTTTGTCATTGATGGCTGTCAATTGTGTAGGGTCAATACCCGGCAATGGCAAATGAGCGGCCAAACGATAAACTACCATTAAACTAAGTGTAACGATAATTTTATTCTTTAGCTCTTCTATTTTCCAAATATCCTGTAGGGTACTAAAAAATTTCTTCATTTAAACCTATTTATTTTTAAAGGGTTTCTGCCTTACCACCAGCCTTTTCAATTGCTGCCTTGGCAGTAGCTGTAAATTTATGCACTGTGATATCCAATTTTGCATTCAATTCACCGCGACCTAAAATTTTTACCAGATCGTTTTTATAAACAACCCCATTCTCGATCAAAACAGCCATATTTACGGTATCTTTAATTCTACCGTCTTCAACCAATTGCTGCAGTTGATCCAGATTGATGCCTTTGTATTCCTTGCGATTTATATTATTAAATCCGAATTTAGGCACACGTCTTTGCAAAGGCATTTGTCCACCTTCAAAACCTATCTTTTTAGAATAGCCTGAACGCGATTTTGCTCCTTTATGACCTCGTGTTGCAGTGCCTCCTTTACCGGAACCCTGCCCACGGCCAATTCTTTTCTTGCTTGATTTTGCAGAACCTTTTGAAGGTTGTAAGTTATTTAGTTGCATAAACAATATCTTATTTTATTTCCTCTACAGAAACTAGGTGATTAACTGTTTTTACCATTCCAAGAATTGCCGGTGTTGCCTCGTGGTCTACACTGTCATTAATTCTTTTTAAACCTAAAGCCTCCAATGTTAATTTTTGGTTTTTTGGTCTTCTGATCTTGCTTCGTATCTGGGTTACTTTAATTTTTTTCATCACAATTACAAATTATCCGTTAAATACCTTCTCTATGCTGATTCCTCTTTGTTTTGCAATTGTTTTTGCGTCACGCAGACTCAAAAGTGCATCAAAAGTAGCCTTTACCACGTTGTGTGGGTTGGAAGATCCCTGTGATTTGGAAAGTACATCATGTACCCCAACAGATTCCAATACCGCGCGAACCGCACCACCTGCAATAACTCCGGTACCGTGTGAAGCAGGCTTTAAAAATACCTTTGCTCCTCCGTATTTACCTTTTTGCTCATGGGGTAAGGTCTGGTTTAAAATAGGAACCCTGACCAGGTTCTTTTTTGCGTCTTCAATTGCTTTTGCAATAGAAGTTGCCACGTCCTGTGATTTTCCCAGGCCATAACCTACAACGCCATTTCCGTTACCTACCACAACTATAGCGGAGAAACCGAAAGTTCTACCTCCTTTAGTTACTTTGGTAACTCTTTGAACACCCACCAAATGATCCTTCAATTCCAAACCACTTGGCTTTACTCTTTCAATATTTCTATAACTCTTGTCCATGACGTCTTTTTAAAATTTTAAACCACCTTCTCTTGCACCATCTGCGAAAGATTTCACCCTTCCGTGAAACAGATAACCGTTTCTGTCGAATGAGCAGCTATCTATACCTGCTTTTACGGCTTTTTCGGCAAGCAATTTACCCACAGCATTTGCTACTTCAATTTTAGTACCTTTAGCCACACCTTTTTCTCTCGAAGAAGCTGCCATCAGGGTTACGCCCTGGGTGTCGTCAATTAACTGAGCTGAAATTTCATTGTTACTCCTGAATACAGACAACCTGGGTTTTACCGTAGTTCCGGTGATTACCTTTCTGATCCTCTGTTTAATTCGCGCTCTTCTCTCTAATTTTGTTAGTGCCATAACGATAAATTCTTATGCTTTTTTACCTGCTTTTCTTCTTAATAATTCTCCTACAAACTTAACACCCTTTCCTTTGTATGGTTCAGGCTTACGGAAAGAACGGATCTTAGCCGCAACGTGTCCAAGCAATTGCTTGTCATGTGATGTAAGTTTAATTACAGGATTCTTACCTTTTTCTGACACAGTTTCAACTTTTACTTCAGGTGCAATATCAAAAATAATATTGTGTGAAAATCCTAAAGCGAGGTCAACTCTTTGCCCTTGATTTGATGCTCTGTAACCAACACCAACCAATTCCAGATCTTTTGACCATCCTTTTGATACACCTATGATCATGTTATTGATCAAAGCCCTGTACAAACCGTGACTTGCCTTGTGAGATGTGGACTCTGAAGGTCGCACAAGTGTGATCGTATTATCCTCCATGGTGATTCCGATCTCGCTGAACTCCTGCGTTAATTCACCCAGCTTGCCTTTTACGGTAACCAGGTTGTCATTGATAACAACGCTTACACCTTGTGGTATTACTATTGGGTTTTTTCCAATTCTTGACATCTTACTAATTTTATTAATAAACGTAACACAATACTTCACCGCCCACATTTTCCTGACGAGCCTGTTTGTTCGTCATAACTCCTTTCGAAGTGGAAATAATGGCTATACCTAAACCGTTCAATACCCTGGGCATATCATCGGCACCAACGTACTGACGCAAACCAGGTGTACTTACCCTCTGTAATTTCTTGATTACTGATTCTTTAGTAAGTTTGTCGTATTTAAGTGCAATGACTATTTTGCCCTGCACTTTGTTTTCTTCGAACTTGTAGCTTAGGATATAACCCTGATCAAAAAGGATCTTGGTCATTTCTTTCTTCAAGTTTGAAGCCGGAATTTCAACCACTCTGTGACTTGCGTTAGACGCATTTCTGATTCGGGTTAAAAAATCTGCAATAGGATCTGTATACATAGATTAAATTTGCGGTTTTGGTTTTTAACCCCATTTTCGGGATTAAACTTCAAACCAATTAAACAATACTTTTATTTTTTACCAGGATGCCTTTTTTACACCCGGAATCAATCCTTCATTGGCCATCTCACGGAAAGTAACACGTGAAATACCGAACTGTCTCATATAACCTTTAGGTCTTCCTGTCAACTTACATCTGTTGTGCATGCGAATAGGAGAGGCATTCTTTGGTAATTTCTGCAGCAATTCATATTCACCGGCTTCTTTCAAAGCTTTTCTTTTTGCTGAATATTTTGCTACTGTTTTTGCCCTTTTCACTTCACGGGCTTTCATTGATTCTTTAGCCATCTCTTAATTCTTTTTAAATGGTAAACCTAATTCGTGTAATAATGATTTTGCTTCTTTATCTGTTTTCGCCGTGGTAACAAAGGTGATATCCATACCACTGATGCGGTAGATCTTATCAATATTGATCTCAGGAAAAATGATCTGCTCTGTAACCCCAAGGTTGTAATTTCCCCTGCCGTCGAAACCGGTGGACTTTACGCCTTTGAAGTCACGAACCCTTGGAAGGGCAACGGTAACCAGCCTGTCCATGAATTCAAACATCCTGTCGGCACGCAAGGTAACCATAACACCAACCGGCATTCCTTTTCTCAGTTTAAAAGAAGCAACGTCCTTTTTAGACAAAGTTGTAACGGCCTTCTGACCGGTAATGGCTGCCAGTTCGTTGGCAGCGTGCTCGATGATTTTCTTATCGGCAATACCTGCACCAACGCCTCTGCTGATAACGATCTTATGCAATTTTGGAACCTGCATCACGTTATCGTAACCAAATTCTTCTTTCAAAGCAAGTTTGATCCTGCTTTCGTATTCTTTCTTAAGTCTTGGTGTATATTCCATAACTATATAGCTTGATTCGTTTTTTTAGAAAACCTAACCTTTTTGTCTCCTTCTGTCCTGAATCCTACCCTGGTGGTGGTTCCTTTCTCCACGATCATCAGGTTAGAAATATGCAGGGAAGCTTCTTTTTTAACAATGCCTCCCTGAGGATTTTTTGCACTAGGCTTGGTATGTTTTGAGATCATATTCACTCCTTCAACAATTGCACGGCTTTTATCTGTCAAAACCTTTACAATTTTGCCTTGCTCTCCTTTATGATCACCGGAGATCACTTGTACCGTATCGCCGGTTTTTAATTTTAGCTTTGTCATAATTCTGATAATTAAAGCACTTCCGGTGCCAATGATACAATTTTCATGAACTGCTTTTCACGTAATTCTCTGGCAACAGGGCCAAAAACACGGGTGCCTCTCATTTCCTTTGCGGCTGCATCCATTAATACACAAGCATTGTCGTCAAAACGAATATAGGATCCGTCCTTACGTCTTACTTCCTTTTTTGTCCGCACCACAACCGCTTTGGCTACCTGGCCTTTTTTTGCTGTTCCGTTTGGGGTGGCTTCTTTAACAGATACCACTATCATATCACCCACCGATGCATAACGTTTTTTGGTTCCACCTAGGACACGAATTACTAAAACTTCCTTTGCTCCGGTGTTGTCAGCTACTTTTAATCTTGATTCCTGTTGTAACATGGTTATTTCGCTCTTTCTAAAATTTCAACTAATCTCCAGCACTTGGTTTTGCTCAAAGGTCGAGTCTCACTGATCTTAACAGTATCTCCAACGTTGCAGTCATTTTTTTCATCGTGTACATAATACTTTTTAGTACTTAACACGAATTTTCCGTAAAGAGGGTGTTTAACGCGTCTAACTTCAGATACCACTACGGTTTTCTGCATTTTAGTGCTTGATACTACACCGACTCTTTCTTTTCTAAGATTTCTTTGTTCCATCTTTAAATTGAAATACAATTATTGTAATTCTCTTTTAGTTAATTCTGTTGCCAACCTTGCACAGGTTCTTCTTAAATTTCTCAATTGTATTGGATTTTCTAATGGTGAAATCGCATGTGCAAGTTTCATATCAGTGTAGTTCTTTTGGAACATGCCCAATTTTTCTTTTAAATCCTCTACAGATAATTCTACAATTTCAGATTGTTTCATGGTTTCTATTTTTTACAGGCCAGGCCGGATTAGATTAGGCGTCCTGATAATCACGTGCAACAATAAACTTGGTTTTAACCGGTAGCTTCTGAGCTGCCAAACGCAAAGCCTCTTTAGCCACATCCATTGGAACACCGCCAATTTCGAACATAATTTTTCCTGGCTTCACAATAGCAACGAAATACTCGGGTGCTCCCTTACCTTTACCCATACGAACCTCTAAAGGTTTTTTGGTGATCGGTTTATCCGGGAATACTTTGATCCACAAACTACCCTGACGTTTCATAAAACGGGTAGCCGCGATACGTGCTGCTTCAATTTGTCGAGAGGTAAGGAAACTTTGCTCTAATGATTTAATCCCAAAAACTCCGTCTGAAAGCTGGTGACCTCTTTGAGAAAGGCCACTAAAACTACCTTTTCCCTTTTGTACTTTACGATATTTGACTCTCTTTGGCTGTAACATTTCTTGTCTATTAAAAAATTATTTTTTGCGCGGTTTACTTCTCATTTCAGTTGGTTTGCCCGCTTTTTTGGCCATGCCAACCAAAGGAGACAACTCTCTTTTTCCGTAAACCTCACCTTTCATAATCCAAACCTTGATACCCAATTTTCCATAGGTAGTGTTGGCTTCTTCAAGTGCATAATCAATATCTGCTCTGAAAGTAGAAAGCGGTATTCTGCCTTCCTTAAAAGATTCTGAACGAGCCATTTCAGCTCCGTTCAACCTGCCTGAGATCATCACTTTAATACCTTCCGCATTCATGCGCATGGTAGTTGCGATAGCCATTTTGATCGCTCTCTTGTAAGAGATCCTGCTCTCAATCTGTCTTGCAATACTGGCAGCAACCAGCAGTGCATCTAATTCAGGTCTTTTGATTTCAAAGATATTGATCTGTATATCCTTTCCTGTGATCTTTTTAAGTTCCTCTTTCAGCTTGTCTACCTCTTGTCCGCCTTTTCCGATGATGATTCCCGGACGGGCGGTTGTGATAGTAACGGTTACAAGTTTAAGGGTTCTCTCGATGATCACTCGGGAAACACTTGCCTTATTTAATCTAGCACGCACATATTTTCTGATCTGGTGATCTTCTGCGATCTTATCGCCGTAATCATTTCCTCCATACCAGTTTGATTCCCACCCCCTGATGATTCCTAAACGAAGTCCTATTGGATTAGCTTTTTGTCCCATGCTATTACTTAATTGCTTATATTATTAGTTCCTAACACCAACGTTACGTGATTCGAACGTTTTCTGATTCTATGTGCTCTACCCTGTGGTGCAGTTCTCAGTCTTTTCAGAACGGATGCACTGTCAACATAGATCTCCTTTACAAATAATCCTGCCTCCTCAATGTTTGCATCTTCGTTCTTTGATTGCCACACTGCAATCGCGGAAAGCATTAATTTTTCCAAATTAATAGAAGAGTGCTTGGCATTGAACTTCAAAATAGCCAGTGCTTTTTCAACTTCCACACCTCTCACCAGATCAGCAACCAAACGCATTTTTCTTGGTGAGGAAGGGCAACCTTTAAGTTTTGCTACGTAAGTACCCTTACGTGCTTCCTTTAATTGTTGTGCTCTATTGTTTTTACGAACTCCCATAAAACCTATTATTTTTTACCTTTATTTTTTGAACCACCATGTCCCCTGAACGTACGTGTAGGTGAAAATTCTCCAAGTTTATGTCCAACCATATTCTCGGTAATATACACAGGTACAAATTGACGTCCGTTATGAACACCTATTGTTTGTCCAACAAAATCCGGAGTAATCATTGAGGCTCTTGACCAGGTTTTTATCACCGATTTATTGCCTGCTTCTATATTTTTCTGGATCTTTCTGTCTAACTTAAAATGAACAAAAGGTCCTTTTTTTAATGATCGTGCCATATATCAATCCTTATTTTTTTCTGCGCATTACTATGTGCTTATTACTCGCTTTTGTTTTAGACCTGGTCTTGAATCCTTTTGCAGGGATACCTTTTCTTGATCTTGGGTGTCCACCGGATGCCCGGCCTTCACCACCACCCATCGGGTGATCAACAGGGTTCATTACAACAGGACGCGTTCTTGGTCTTCTTCCCAGCCAACGGTTTCTACCGGCTTTACCTGAAACAGTCAATTGATAATCTGAATTGGAAACCACACCAATGGTAGCCTTACAAGACAGCAATACCAGCCTGACCTCACCCGAAGGCAATTTAACAGTTGCATATTTACCTTCTCTGGCCATTAACTGAGCAAAAGATCCGGCACTTCTCGCCATCACCGCTCCCTGACCTGGATGTAACTCAATCAATGATATTACGGTTCCAAGTGGAATATCCTTCAAAAACAAGGTATTACCCACTTCCGGAGCTACTTTATCTCCTGAAATGATAGTCTGCCCGACCTTTAAACCATTCTGAGCAACTGCATAACGCTTCTCTCCGTCTGCATAAAACAGCAATGCAATATATGCCGAACGATTGGGGTCATATTCAATGGTCTTGACCGTTGCAGGAACACCATCTTTATTTCTTTTAAAATCAATGATACGGTATCTCTGTTTGTGACCACCACCAACATAACGCATGGTCATTTTACCATCATTATTTCTACCACCTGATTTTGATCTTCCGGCCAGCAAACTTTTTTCTGGTTTGCTCGCAGTTACCTCAACAAAATCTGTAACAACTCTGAATCGTTGTCCCGGGGTTATCGGATTTAATTTTCTTAATGCCATCTCGTTTTCTTAGATATTGCTGTAAAAATCAATATTCTGGCCCTCTGCCAATTGAATAAAAGCCTTTTTGTAAGCCCCCTTCACGCCGATAACCAATCCCTTTTTGGTGTTCTTGGCATTGCGTACAGCGGGATGTACAACAGTTCTTACTTTATTAACAGTTACACCGTAAGCACTTTCCACAGCTTGCTTGATCTCTATTTTATTCGCCGACTTTTCTACAACAAATGTATAGCAGTTTCTCAGTTCACTAAGATCTGTAGCCTTTTCCGTAATAATAGGTTTAACTAAAATACTCATAACTATTTGCTAAAATTTGTTTCAATTTCTTCTAAACATTCCTCTGAAAGGACCACTTTATTGGCGTATAATATTTCGTAAGTTGCTATATTTGAGCCATTTACAATATTCACACCTTTCAAATTTCGCGATGACAAATATACATTTTTATTTGACTCATCCAACACGAAAAGAGATTTTTTATTTTCAATCCCCAGTGTTTTCAGGATCTTTACAAAATCCTTCGTCTTGGGCGCTTCAAAATCAAACTTCTCCATAACCACCAGATTGTCCTGTTTTGCCTTCAAAGACAATGCAGATTGACGGGCCAGTCTCTTTAAACCTTTGTTCAGTTTAAAAGAATAACTTCTTGGTGTTGGTCCGAAAACCCTTCCTCCGCCTCTGAAAAGTGGTGATTTAACACTACCCGCTCTGGCAGTACCCGTACCTTTCTGTTTCTTTATTTTTCTGGTACTTCCGGCGATCTCAGCCCTTTCCTTTGATTTATGCGTTCCTTGTCTTTTGTTGGCCAGGTATTGCTTAACATCTAAATAAATAGCGTGTTTGTTTGGCTCTATTCCAAAAATAGCATCTGAAAGCTCAACGCTTCTTCCAGTATTTTTCCCGTTGATATCTATTACAGCTACCTTCATTATTTCTCAATAATTATATATGCATTCTTATGACCAGGAACTGCACCCTTTACTACCAAAAGATTTTTTTCCTTAACCACTTTTAAAACTCGCAGGTTTTGAACTTTCACTGTATCTCCTCCTAACCTTCCGGCCATCCGTACACCTTTAAATACCCTTGACGGATAAGAAGATGCACCAACAGAACCGGGGGCTCTCAAACGGTTGTGCTGACCGTGTGTGGCCTGACCAACACCGGCAAAACCGTGTCTTTTTACCACACCATTGAATCCTTTTCCTTTTGAAGTGCCACTGATGTCGACAAATTCTCCTTCCTGAAAAAGATCAACTGTGATCTCATCACCTAATTTATACTCCTCTGTAAAATACTTGAATTCGACAACTTGTTTCTTAGCACTCGTGCCCGCTTTTTTAAAGTGACCTACAGTCGCTTTGTTGGCATGCCTTTCTGCTTTGTCATCGAAACCAAGTTGAATGGCCTCATACCCGTCAACCTCTTTGGTTCTGACTTGGGTAACAATACATGGACCTACCTGTAAAACGGTGCATGGGATGTTCTTCCCATTCTCATCGTAAATACTGGTCATTCCAATTTTCTTTCCAATTAACCCAGACATAATTTAGTTTATAATTATTATACAATCTATTTAAAACAAACAGGGTCAAAAATACTTCAACCCTGATGTATTTTTTCCGTTTTTCCCTCGTCAAACGCTCGGGACATGTTGTTGAAAAATCTCTTTTTCAATTTCAGTGGTATCTTCCTATTTGGAAAACACTTACACTTTGATCTCTACTTCCACACCACTTGGCAATTCCAGCTTCATCAAAGCATCGATGGTTTTGGAAGAAGAGCTGTAAATATCGAGTATCCTTTTGTGGGCATTCAATTCATACTGCTCCCTGGCCTTTTTGTTTACGTGCGGAGAACGCAAAACAGTAAAGATCTTTTTGTTTGTTGGTAAAGGAATAGGTCCATTGATTACAGCACCCGTACTCTTTACAGATTTTACGATCTTGTCTGCCGACTTATCTACCAGATTGTGGTCGTAAGATTTTAATTTTATTCTGATTTTCTGACTCATCACTTATTGTATTACAAGGTTACCCATTCGCTTTTTTAATTACTTCTGCCGAGATATTCGCCGGAGTTTCTGCATAATGCGAGAATTCCATCGTTGACGTTGCCCTGCCCGATGACAAAGTCCTCAGGGTGGTTACATAGCCAAACATCTCTGACAAAGGAACCAATGCCTTGATGACTTTCGCTCCCGCTCTGTCATCCATTGAATTCACATGACCCCTTCTTCTGTTCAGGTCACCAACTATATCCCCCATATTCTCTTCCGGGGTTACGGCCTCAAGTTTCATGATAGGCTCTAAAATTACAGCTCCTGCCGCTTTTGCCGCTGACTTGTATCCGATCTTGGCTGCCAGTTCAAACGACAGGGAATCAGAATCCACCGGGTGGAATGATCCGTCAATGACCCTGACCTTCATGGTATCCATTTCATATCCGGCCAAAGGACCGTTCTTCATGGCTTCTCTGAAACCTTTTTCAATAGCGGGCACATATTCCCTAGGGATATTTCCACCCTTTATCTCATTGACAAACTGAAGTCCGGGGCCTTTGAAATCGGCATCTGCCGGTCCCATCTCAAAAACAACATCTCCAAATTTACCACGACCACCGGATTGTTTCTTGTAAACTTCCCTGTGCTGTGCATTTTTTGTCAATGCTTCCTTGTATTCAACCTGTGGTTGTCCCTGGTTGACTTCAACCTTAAACTCGCGCTTTAACCGATCAACAAGTATTTCCAAATGCAGTTCACCCATACCTGAAATAATTGTCTGACCCGAAGCCTGGTCTGTCCTCACCACAAATGTCGGATCTTCTTCCGCCAGTTTTGCCAACGACATACCCAATTTATCAACGTCAGCCTTTGTTTTTGGCTCAACTGCAATACCGATAACCGGTTCAGGGAAACTCATGGATTCCAGAACAATTGGTTTATTCAGATCACAAAGCGTATCACCGGTTTTAATATCTTTAAATCCTACTGCTGCACCTATATCACCTGCTTCAATTTTATCAATCGGTTGCTGCTTGTTGGCATGCATCTGATAGATCCTTGAAATTCTTTCCTTATTGCCGGAACGCGTGTTCAGTACATAAGAACCTGAATCAAGAAAACCTGAATAGACCCTGAAGAAAGCCAGCCTTCCAACAAATGGATCGGTAGCAATTTTAAAGGCCAGACTTGAGAAGGGCTCAGAGGCGCTTGGCTGGCGTCTTTCTTCTTTTTCAGTGTCAGGATTAATACCTACAATGGCTTCAATATCAAGCGGTGAAGGCAAAAATCGCATCACACCGTCAAGCATCGCCTGTACACCTTTATTTTTAAATGCAGAACCACAGAACATGGGAATAATAGACATATCAATGGTAGCCTTTCTCAAAGCTGCAATGATCTCCTCTTCTGTGATCGAGTCTTCATCTTCAAAAAATTTCTCCAGCAAAGTTTCGTCATATCCGGCTACGGCTTCAACCAGTTCTGCCCTCTTTTTAGAAACTTCATCCTTTAGATTTGCAGGAATTTCGATGACTTCAAAAGTCATACCTTTATCCTCTTCATCCCAAATGATCGCCTTATTTGAAATAAGATCAACCACGCCTTTAAAATCGATTTCATCACCAATCGGTACCTGCAGAGCAACCGGATTTCCACCCAGCATTTCTTTTACCTGCGTACAAACATTGTAAAAATCTGCACCCTGACGGTCCATTTTGTTTACAAAACCAATTCTGGGTACCCTGTACTTATCTGCCTGTCTCCAAACAGTTTCTGACTGAGGCTCAACACCATCAACGGCGCTGAACAAAGCCACCATACCATCCAGTACGCGCAGGGAACGCTCTACCTCAACGGTAAAATCCACGTGACCCGGCGTGTCGATGATATTTACAGCATAACTGTCGTTGTTGTATTTCCATTTGCAATGTGTGGCAGCTGAAGTAATCGTGATACCTCTTTCCTGCTCCTGCTCCATCCAGTCCATGGTAGCAGCACCATCGTGTACCTCACCGATTTTATGCGAAACACCGGTATAATAAAGTATTCGCTCAGTGACCGTAGTTTTACCTGCGTCAATATGCGCTGCAATACCAATATTTCTTGTATATTTTAAATCTCTGGCCATTTATCTAATCATTAAAATCTAAAATGAGAGAATGCTTTGTTGGCTTCAGCCATTTTGTGCACATCCATTCTTTTCTTTACCGCAGCACCTTCTTCTTTTACAGCAGCCATTATTTCGCCGGCAAGTCTTGCCGACATTGATTTTTCATTGCGTCTTTTGGCATATAAAATCATCCATTTGATCGCCATCGAGATCTTTCTGTCCGGTCTGATCGGCATAGGAATCTGGAACGTAGCTCCACCAATTCTGCTGCTTCGTACCTCAACGTGAGGCATGATGTTCGATAAGGCATCTTTCCACAGATCCAAAGCATTTTTCTCTTCGTCCTGCTGCTTTCTCTTTTCTACAATTTCCAAAGCGTCGTAAAATACTTTGTAGGCGACAGATTTTTTTCCGTCTACCATCAAATTATTCACAAAACGAGTTGCTAACTGATCTCCGTATTTAGGGTCCGGTAAAAGTTCCCTTTTTTTAGATATTTTTTTTCTCATTGTTCTCTACATTAAAGTAATTACTTTATTTCTTCGGACGTTTGGTACCGTATTTTGATCTACGCTGATTTCGTCCGCTTACACCAGCAGTATCCAGTGCACCGCGAACGATGTGATACTTAACCCCGGGTAAGTCTTTTACTCTTCCGCCTCTAACCAATACTATCGAGTGCTCTTGCAAATTATGTCCTTCACCCGGTATGTATGCGTTCACCTCATTCCCGTTGGTCAACCTTACCCTGGCTACTTTTCTCATAGCAGAATTTGGTTTCTTTGGGGTTGTTGTGTAAACACGCGTACAAACACCGCGACGCTGCGGACAAGAACTCAAAGCAGCCGATTTACTCTTCTTGGTTATTTTAGCCCTTCCTTTACGTACTAATTGTTGAATAGTTGGCATTCTATTTTTCTTGTTTTTTTAATATTTTTAAACCTCTTTTTTTAAGAGTGTGCAAATGTATAACATTTTTCTATTTATTCAAACTTTATACCAGCGTTTTTTTAACAATATATTTTAACAGACCTGCTGCCTGCCGGGAAAATGAAATCCTTGTAAGCCAATATTTTATGGGAAAACAATTTCTTTATTGTAAAATAAACCGGATAAACCTCCTGGGTCTTCTTCCTTTAAAAAACTTCGGCACGCCAAAAAATTACATTGGTTTTCAATAAAAAATCAGTGATATTTACACCCTGATCCCGTCTGAAATTGCAAATTACACCATATATATATTACACCCTGTTTTTCTTGTGGGCGAATTTAGCCTTTGGCCAGCGTATTAATCTGGATGTAAAAGTACAACCCGATGCAAATAAAGTGTCTGTGTCCCTGCCCGATTACATTAAAATTCATGATACCGAAACCGGAGTAACCAGGGAGCTTGCCGAAATCGGACTGAAACTGCAGAAAATGGGCTATTTACAAAACAAACTGGATACCCTTATCAAAACAGATACCCTGTACACGGCCTTTTTTATACCGGGGCACAGAATTGAAAGAATAATCCTGAAATATCCCCGATCGCTCCACGAACTGTTCAAGAACAACAAAGAATGGGCAACAGGCAGTGAAACCATCACCCTGCCTTTTGAAGATCTGGAGAACCTGATGCAGCAGGTCACCGACTATTACGCAGGGAACAGCCAGCCCTTTGCAGAAGTTTTTCTTGAAGTGATCGAAATTGAAGCCTCTGAGCTCCGCGCCAATCTGGCCGTCAGCGAAACATATACCCGTACCATCGATGAGATCGTGATCAACGGTTACCCGGAATTTCCTGCAGGTTTTAAAAAACATGCCCTGGGCATTACTGTGGGAGAACCATTTAGTAAAAAAAATGTCGACCTTTCTTCAGTAGCTGTCCAAAACATACCCTTTGTAAGCGAAACGAAACCACCTGAAGTTCTGTTTACAAAAGATTCCACGAGCATCTACTATTTTTTTGAAAAGAAAAGATCGAGTTCTTTTGACGGCCTGGTCGGTTTTAGCAACGACCGTGAAAATGACAAACTCATATTCAACGGCTATCTCTTCCTCTCTTTGGAAAATATTTTTAACCGCGGGGAAAGTATTTCTTTAAAATGGCAGAACAACGGGAATGACAGAAAAGAAATTGACCTGCGGGCCCGTCTGCCCTTTGTATTTCAGTCGGCGTTCAGTCCGGAATTCAGCTTCAATCTTTACCAGCAGGATTCCACTTTCAACAACATCAATTTCAATTTTAATTTGTTTTATAAACTGCGCAGACGATCTGAGCTCGCCGCCCTTTTCAATTATACCGAATCCAATGACCTGCTTCAGGCATCAGCAGACAGCTCTTTGTCTTCTTTTAAAACCCGGGCACTCGGACTTGCTTTTATTAGTACTGAAAAAGAAGGTTCTTTTCCGGACTGGCACGATTACGAACTCACCACCAAAGTATTCTGGGCAAACCGCAGCACGGAGGAAGACACGGAAAAACAATACCGGATCGAACTTATGGCGAACAAGATCTGGACATTCAACCCGAGGCATTCACTTTTTACCCAGGCACAGGGCAAATATCTTGCTTCGGATACCTATTTTTATAACGAGCTGTTCCGGATTGGCGGAATCCAAACACTTCGGGGTTTTGGTGAAGAAAGCCTGCTGACCAATCTTTATGGAATATTCAACATCGAATACCGGTACAAGACCTCCCCTTCTTCTTTTTTTCACAGCATCACTGACATAGGCTATCTGGAAAATGAAATTTTGAACGAAAACACCAAAATCCTGAGTTTGGGCCTCGGCTATTCATTTCTGACTAAAATTGGCAGGATCCATCTGGCTTACGCCCTGGCCAGAACCGACAAAGTGGATTTTGACTTTAACAATTCCAATTTGCATTTGAATATCGTTAATTATTTTTAGTATTGAGAAGTGAGATGTGAGAAGTGAGATGTGAGATGTGAGATGTGAGAAGGAAACAGGAGGACAAGGAAAAAGGAAAAAGGAAAAAGTCGAAAGTCAAAAGTCCAAAGTCAAAAGTCAAAAGTCAACAGTCAAAAGTCAAAAGTCAAAAGTTCATTTCCTGCTCTTCGAAGTCTCCCGACTTCGAAGTTAGCGCTATTGCTTAATATTGTCATTCCGAATCCCGCCCCTGGCGGGAGAGGAATCTCATAAAGCTTGTAAAAACATGAGAACCGGGAACCTCGAACCAGGAACCTTGAACCTCGAACATTGAACCTTGAACTTTGAACCTTGAACCTGCCGAAGGCATGAAGCGGCAATCTTTTGCCTATTTACGAATTATTGTAAAAAATGGAGTTGTATTTCCGGTAATTACCAAATTAAATCAGATGTTAATACCTGTCTTTCAATTACTTAATATTAATAAAACAATTCAAAATTCATCATTCTACATTCAAAATTATCCTTTTTCCTGTCTCCTGATTCCTGATTCCAGGTTCTCAAATCTCACATCTCACATCTCATATCTGAATACGTGTCAAGGCCAGCATTGAGGATCAATCACCCCGCGAGGCATCGCGGGGCTACGATTGTAAATCCCTTCGCGTACTTTTGACTTTTGACTT
>JBFYPZ010000020.1:0-23034 GCA_041303035.1 Flavobacteriaceae bacterium | reverse complement strand
TAAAAGGGATGCCATTCAGAACGAAATTTACGAAGAGACCAAGAAAATTATCGAAAACCAGTATATACAATTAAATGAGGTACTGGTTAGGGATGTGACCTTACCGGATGCCATTAAAGATGCTATTGAGAGAAAACTCGGTCAGGAGCAGGAATCCCTTGAATACGAATTCAGGTTGGAAAAGGCTTCAAAAGAAGCTGAAAAACAGCGAATTGAGGCTAAGGGTAAAGCTGACGCCAACGCTATTTTGAGCGCTTCACTGAATGATAAGATATTAAAAGATAAGGGTATCGAAGCCACATTAAAACTGGCCACATCTCCTAATGCCAAAGTCGTTGTAATTGGAAGTGGCGCAGATGGTATGCCCCTTATACTTGGCAACAATTAATTAAAGAATCCGATTTAATTTCTTTTTATATGACCAAATCCTTTTTAAAAAGAAACAATGCCTATACTTCCCGGTGGATAGTCCTGATGATCGACATCGCCATTGCTTTGAACGCGTTCTTTTTGGCTTATCTCACCAGGTTTAACTTTAAAATGAGTTTTAGCGGCAACGATATGGTTTTGCAATTGCCATATATTGCGGTAATTACTTTGATCAGTTTCTTATTGGTAGGTTCCTATAAAGGGATTGTAAGACATACCGGAATCAAAGATGCGATCAATGTATTTTGGTCGGCAACAGCGATATTGATACTTACCCTGGTTACGACCCTGGCATTCAGGTACTACGGTGTGCTGACGGATTATGCTGTACCAATCGGGATCATAGTAATCCATTATTTATTGAACCTGGTACTTCTGATAGCGAGCAGATTTGTTTTCAAATATTTATTCAACCGGATCATTACCACATATAAACCCCCAAAAAACATACTGATCTATGGTGCCGGTGATTCCGGACTGCTCACTTATACCACGATGAACAGTACTGTTCAGAATAACTACAAAATTTTTGGTTTTTTGGATGACAGCAAAGCCAAGATAGGTAAACAGTTCAACAGAATCAAGATATATGATCCGGAGAAAATAGATGAAGATTTTATAAAAAGGCACAAGATCGATGAGATCATTTTTTCTATTCAGAATATCAAACCATTTATTCTTTTTGATAAGGTTGATAAAATGACCCAATTACCGGTGAAGGTCAAAATAGTTCCTCCGGTGCAGCAATGGATTGACGGTAACCTGAATGTTTCTCAAATATCCGATGTAAAAATCGAAGATCTGCTTGACAGGTTGCCTATCAAAATAAACAATCCGGTTATTCAGAAGGATTTGGATGATAAAATTATATTGATTACCGGTGCGGCTGGTTCGATTGGAAGTGAGATAGCCAAACAGATCAGTAAATACGCATACAAAAAGTTAATATTATTGGATCAGGCAGAATCAGCACTCTATGATCTTCAACAGGAATTTATCAGAAAGAACGTCCAGAATTTTACTGTTGAACTGGCTGATATCCGAAATGAGTTCAGAATGAAAGAAATCTTTTCGAACTCAAAGATTGATATCGTTTTTCATGCGGCAGCTTATAAACACGTGCCTTTGATGGAAGATAATCCATACGAATCCGTCAAGGTAAATATTGTGGGTACTGGTATTTTAATGAAACTTGCTGTTAAGTACAATGTAAGTAAATTTGTTTTTATTTCAACCGATAAGGCCGTAAACCCAACCAATGTCATGGGAGCGACTAAAAGAGTTTCTGAGATTTTCGGCGGATACCTGAACGGTTTGGGAAAGACGAAATTTGTGACTACACGGTTTGGTAATGTACTTGGATCGAATGGTTCCGTAATTCCTCTGTTTAAAAAACAAATAGAAAAGGGGGGACCGATCACCGTTACGCATCCCGAAATAACCAGGTTTTTTATGACCATACCCGAAGCCTGCCAGCTGGTACTTGAGGCCGGTGCGATGGGGAACGGTGGTGAAATTTACGTGTTCGATATGGGAGAATCGGTCAAGATCTTCGATCTGGCCAAGAAAATGATACACCTGAGCGGACTGAACTACCCGAAGGATATCGATATTGAATTTACCGGTTTAAGACCTGGTGAAAAGCTTTTTGAGGAGTTACTGGCCAATGAAGAGGACACCATTCCAACCTATCATGAAAAGATCCTCATAGCCAAGACACAAAAAATAGATTTTGAACGGATCGTTGCTTCAATAGAACAGTTGCTAGAGCTGGAAAAATTATCCATGGTGGAAATCGTTACCATATTAAAATCTATTGTACCAAACTACCTTTCGCAAAATTCGCAATTTGAATCGCTTGATAAACCTGTAGTAAAGGTTAAATCACTGAAGATAAGCTGATCTAATTTGTAACTTCCCTGAACATTTGCTTGATAACACGCAGGTTGTGTGTGTGTTTTTTGGTTGCAACATTATAGATGCCGCTGTGGTCGATTCGGTCTATCCTGACCTCTCCAAAGCAATGGATAATATGGTTGTTGTTCAAAATGATTCCTGAATGAATTATATTTCCTTCTTCATCATCAAAAAATGCCACATCACCGGCTTCACTCTCTTCAATAAAACTGAGCACCTCGCCCTGGCTGGCCTGCTGATAGGCTTCCCTGAGCAGGGAATAGCCATTGATTCTGTAGACCATTTGGGTAAATCCGGAAGCATCTATACCAAACGGTGTTTTTCCGCCCGACAGATGTGGTGACTGTAAATAAAAATGTGCAGTTGCAACAATACTGGATTTTGGTTTAAATCCGGTTTTCAGGGTTCCGTCATAAATAAAATGCTGGTTGGCTACATGCATTTGCCGGTTCCTGAGGAGCGGTAATTTGGCACCCAGAGAAATGGGCAGCATGGTATCATTCTTGTGCAGATAAGTAACCAAATCTTCAATATAGCCTGATGGTTCCTGTGATATTTCAGCATACTCCGTTTCATCGAGGTATACGATCTGGTTTGTACTTACCCAACCGGAATAATTATCTTCATCCAGCAAAACATGCAGCCAGGATCTGTTCGCTTCTAAAATTTTGAAGGTTTCTCCAAATAAGAGCTGAGAGATCATTTCTGCACTGTGAAAGGGTTCTTTTCTTAATGGAATTGCATTAAGTAAACAAATGCCAAAGTTCATGCTAATACAATGGGTTCTTAAGGGGTTTACATATTTTCGATAACCATTGCAGAAGCCCCGCCTCCGCCATTGCAAATTCCTGCCACACCGATCTTTCCTCCATGCTGTTTCAAGACATGGATGAGGGTAACGACAATTCTGGCACCAGAACATCCCAAAGGATGGCCCAGCGACACCGCACCGCCATGCACATTTACCTTTTCAGGATTTAGGCCGAGCAATTTTATATTGGCCAGGCCCACTACGGAAAAAGCCTCGTTTAATTCATAAAAGTCAACATCCTCAGGGCTTATTTGCAATTTGTTTAATGCTTTGTTAATGGCTAGGGCAGGGCTGGTTGTAAACAATTCAGGAGCTTGAGCGGCATCAGCATAAGTCCTTATTTTGGCTAGTGGCTGAAGACCCAATTCTTTTGCCTTTGAAAGGCTCATCAGGACCAGGGCTGCTGCTCCATCGTTAAGTGTTGAAGCGTTCGCAGCCGTTACAGTTCCTTCGGGTGAAAAGGCTGGTTTTAACGATGGGATTTTATCGATTTGAACGTTTTTGTATTCTTCATCTTCATTAAAGATAAGCGGATCGCCCTTGCGCTGAGGTATATGTACAGGTATCACCTCTGTCTTGAAGTACCCGTTTTTCCATGCGCTTGCAGATCTTTGATATGATTCAATGGCAAAATTATCCTGTTCTTCTCTGGTAAACTGGTGGTTATCAGCACAAAGATCACCACAGGTACCCATATGCTTTCCGTCGTAAACATTGGTCAGACCATCTTTTAACAGTCCGTCATCAAGGGTAATATTCCCGAATTTCTTTCCATTTCTTCCATCGAGATAAAATGGGATCTGGCTCATATTTTCCATGCCTCCGGCAACTGCTATTTCAATATCACCACAGGTAATGGCCTGTGCTGCTATGGCTATGGATTTCATACCCGATGCGCAGACTTTATTAACAGTTGTGCAGGGAACCTCAACGGGCAGGCCAGCATAAATGGCCGCCTGCCTTGCAGGTGCCTGTCCGGCTCCGGCCTGAACCACCTGTCCCATAAAAACTTCATCTATCAGTTTTGGATCCAGTTTGATCCTTTCAATTGCACCTTTTATTGCCAGCGCACCCAATCTCGGGGCAGAAATGCCGGACAGGCTGCCCAAAAAACTGCCAATGGGCGTCCTGACAGCCGAAACAATTACTACTTCTCTTTGCATTTGATTTCTTTTGCGCTAAATTAATTAATTTAATTGAGAAAAGAGGCACCGGTTATATGCCAATGGTTTCAGTTTTTTTGTTGGAATTGACTTTTTTCAAATATAAATTACTGAGGAAAGAGCCAAATAAACTTTATCCGATGACCAGCCATTTGCGGCTAAATCAATTCTAACTGATCAAAATTTACAATAAAAATGAGTGGAAATTACTACATTTGGCAATAAACAGATCCATGAGGGAAATATTCAATAAATTCTATCAAAACCATTCTTTGATATATAAGGTCTTGTTGTTTATTTCCACGACCGTGTTGATCGTCTATTTATTTCCTAAAGGTGGCAGTTTTAAATATTCATTCCAGAAAGGCAAACCCTGGCAATATGAAAATTTGTATGCCCCATTCGATTTTGCTATACAGAAGTCCGATGAAGAGCTCAAGTCAGAAGCAGAAGAAATTGAAAAAAACCAGCAACTTTATTTTGTATACAGAGAAGATGTACAAGCCAAAGTAATAGAAAGCTATAAAAAAAAGATTAATCTTATACTTCAGGAAAATAAAGATAAAAAATTAAATATCAACAATATAACAAACTTTGGTTTGGGGTTTCTCAACCGCATTTACAAAGTTGGATTTCTGAATAAATCTGATAATGATAAAATAAAAAATGCCCAGTTGATCACTTTGCGAAAAGGCAATGAAGCTCAGGATGTTTTATCTGAGGATTTAATCACTACGGATAAGTTGGTTGATGAAATACACAACTATTTTCGTAAAAGTGAATACAGGGATCTGGAAAACAGTTATACTTCTTTGTTTTTTGAAATAATCGAACCAAATGTTTTTTATGATGAAGAATTAACGGATAGGGTTCTCGATGAAGAGTTGGGCAGCAGATCTGCCACCAAAGGTTTGGTCGCAGAAAAAGAGAGGATTATTCTTAAAGGAGATCTTGTTGACAATCAGAAGTATGAAATTTTACAGTCCCTGAAGAATGAATATGACAACCAGCTTTGGAGCAGGTCAAATTATTACTGGGTAGTTTTGGGCTATACGGTGCTTGTTTCGCTTTCATTGATGATGATCTTTTTGTTTTTGAAGAAATACCGATTGGAGATTTTTCACAACAATACCAAACTCGCATTTATCCTGTTCAATATAGCGCTGTTTGTTCTTCTGGTAACAGTGGTGCAAAACTACTGGGTATCCTATATTTATGTGGTTCCCATAATCATATTGCCAATCGTTTTAAAAGCTTTTTTCGACCCGAGACTGGGCTTGTTCGTACATGTGAATACCGTGCTGTTGCTCGGTTTTATTGTTCCAAACAGTTTTGAATTTATTTTTCTGCAGATAATAGCAGGTATGGTAACCATACTTACGGTTTCAGAACTTCACAGGAGGTTCAATTTATTTGTTTCTATTCTGAAGATCACAGCGATCTATATCATCTCTTATATAGCATTTTACCTCATTCAAAATGGAAGTAATGAAGGCATGAAGTATGCTTATTTCGGAATGTTTGCCTTGAACGGAGTACTTTCTTTTCTTTCCCTGTTCTTGATCCTTTTGTATGAAAAAACTTTTGGCCTGGTTTCTGATGTCTCCTTACTTGAGTTATCCGACACAAATTCTCCGCTATTGAGAGAATTAAATGAAAAAGCACCCGGAACCTTTCAACATTCGATACAGGTGGCCAATTTGGCTGAAGCTTCAGCCAATGAAGTAGGAGCGAATGCCCTCCTGGTAAGAGCCGGTGCCTTGTATCACGATATTGGAAAAATGTTGAATCCGATTTACTTTGTTGAAAATCAAACTACCAATGTAAATCCGCATCATGATCTTTCACCAATTGATTCCGTGAAAATTATCCGTGCACATGTCCTGAACGGGATAGAAATAGGCAAAAGGAACCGGTTGCCAGACCGGATCATTGATTTTATCAGAACGCATCATGGCACGAATCTGATCTATTATTTTTACCGTGCCCAGTGTGAATTGACGCCGGAGGAAGTGAAAGAAGAAGATTTCAGGTATACCGGTCCGATACCCTTCTCCAAGGAAACCGCTATCCTTATGATGTGTGATTCCTGTGAAGCAGCCAGCAAAAGTATCAAGCAGCCGACGGCTATATTAATAGACGAACTGGTTGAAAAGGTAATCACTACTCAGATAAACAGCGGTCAGTTCCTGAATGCGGACATTACTTTTAAAGAAGTGCTAGCAATTAAAAAAGTAATCAAAAAGAAGCTGCACAACATCTATCATTTACGCATAGAATATCCTGAGTAGAGACAAAATAACTCAGTCCAGCGGTATCTCTGTTTTGGTCTGGTTTCTCAGGATATCCTTAAATGATTCTCTTTCCCGTATCAGATAATCGTTGCCTTTATAAACCAAAACTTCAGCGGGCAAAAATCTGGAATTGTAATTCGAAGCCATACTGAAGCAATAGGCGCCTGCGTTTTTAAAACACAGGATGTCACCCTCCGAGATTTCACTGATCTCCCTGTTCTTTGCGAAGGTATCTGTCTCACAGATATAGCCCACAACATGGTATGCTTTCATTTTTCCCTCTGGATTTGATAAGTTTGTTATATGGTGATAAGCACCGTAATACATGGGTCTGATAAAATGATTAAAACCGCTGTCTACTCCTGCAAATACCAGGTTGGCAGATGGTTTTACCACATTTACCCGGCTTAAAAAATAACCGCACTCGCTTACCATAAATTTCCCCGGTTCAAATACTGCTGTCAGGTCCTTTCCGTATTCCGCGCAAAAATCATCAAATTTTTTATTAAACTTCTCGGCAAAGGCTTCCATATCGGTAGCAGGGTCGTCTTTTTTGTAGGCTACCTTGAAGCCGCCGCCAAAATCAACAAAATCGAGATCCTTAAATTGTTTGGCGACCAGCAATAGTACATCTGCGCCCCTCAGGAAAATATCGGCATCCAGGATATCGGACCCGGTATGCATATGCACACCGTGAATTCTTGTGCCGGTTCTTTGAATGATCTCTTTTACTTCATTCATCCTGTCTACTGCAATTCCAAATTTAGAATCAATATGACCCACAGAAATTTTTTCATTGCCGCCGGCCATGATATTTGGATTGATGCGAATACTCACCGGTATATGTGGAAATTTTTTTCCAAACGATTCCAAAATACTCAGATTATCAACATTTATCTTAACACCGAGTCCGGCTACCTCAGCAAGTTCGGTAAAGGAAACCCCATTGGGTGTATAAGAAATCTGTTTTGGATGGAATCCTGCCTCAAGGCCCAGTAAAACCTCTCCCAAAGAAACACAATCAATATTTGAACCGAGTGATTTCAAAAGTTTTAGTATACTCACATTGGATGAGGCTTTCACAGCATAATTGATCTCCAGCTTTCTGTTTTTTCCAAAGGCGCTGATGAGTCTGTTGTATTGTGAGATGATTTTTTCTGCATCGTAAACATAAAGCGGACATCCGTATTTATCCGCCATTCTAAGCAATACTTTCTTATCCATACTCCTAATTTATTCTCCGTTATTTTTTTGCAGCAAGTTCTGCAATTTTAATGATTACTTCTGTTGCTTTGATCATGGATTCAAGCGGCACAAATTCATACTTTCCATGAAAATTATGACCGCCGGCAAAAATATTCGGACAGGGCAATCCTTTGTAGGATAACTGCGATCCATCAGTTCCTCCGCGGATCGCTTTGATTATTGGCTTGACACCAACGGCGATCATGGCTTTTTCTGCCAGCTCAACTATATGTTTTACCGGTTCGATCTTTTCTTTCATATTGTAATACTGGTCTTTGATCTCTGCATGTACGAGATCCTTTCCGTATTTAGCATTTAATTCTTTGGCCTTCCTGTTGAAAAGTTCTTTTCTGTCATTGAACTTTTGCATATCGTGGTCACGTATAATGTATTGAAGTTCCGTTTTTTCAACTTCACCCTGCATTTGCGAAAGGTGAAAAAAACCTTCAAATCCCTCCGTTTTTTCCGGAATTTCATTTTTGGGCAAGGACTGTATAAATTCTGCTGCAATGAGGAGCGAGTTTATCATTTTATTTTTGGCATAGCCCGGGTGAACAATCTTGCCCTCAACAGTTACTGTTGCTCCGGCAGCATTAAAATTTTCGTATTCGAGTTCTCCAATTTGTGAGCCATCCATCGTATATGCCCAGTCGGCATTAAACTTTCCGACATCGAATAAATGAGCTCCTCTGCCAATTTCTTCGTCTGGAGTAAATCCGATTCTGATCTCGCCATGTTTGATCTCGGGATGCAGGATTAAATATTCCATTGCCGTGACAATTTCCGCTATACCTGCCTTGTCATCTGCACCCAGCAGTGATCGCCCGTCGGTTGTTATGATGGTCTGGCCTTTATACAGCAACAGATCTTCGAAATAGTCAGGGGAGAGCACGATGTTTTCTTTTTTATTCAATACGATATCCTTGCCGTCATAATTCTTGTGAATTATGGGATTCACATGCTCCGCCGTAAAATCAGGGCTGGTATCAAAATGCGCAATAAAACCTATGGTAGGCACTTTGTGAGAAACATTGGATGGAAGCGTGGCCATGATGTAGGCGTTTTTATCGATGACAACATCCGACAGTCCGATCCCTTTCAATTCCTTTGCCAGCAAATTGGCCAGATTCCATTGCTTTTCAGTACTTGGACAAGCAGTACTTTTGGGGTCCGACTGGGTATCAATTTTAATATATTCAATAAATCTTTTGAGTAAATTATCCATGATTTTTTATTAAAATTAATGGTTCAAAATATAGTACTAAGTTATTTCAATTCAATTTAATTCGGTTTTTTTCTTTACGCCCATCGCGCATTATTATTTGAATTCAATGCTGTTCATATAGTGTATGGATTCGCAAAAACGGGCATCCAGATTTTCAACCCCGTAGATCTTTGAACTCAGGGTATAAGACTCATCCGGCTTGGTCTTCACAAAGAGCTGCAGGTAATAGTAATTGAAGCCCTTTTGCTGGCCCACGGCATAATTGAAATAGGCCGGATGTCCTTTGAATTTTCCAAAACCTTCCTTTACAGGTATGATCTTGCTTTGCAAGAGGCTTTGGTTGACATGTTTTACAAAGGCAGTGTCAAGGTCAAATTCGCCCAGCTGCCTGGCAAACTCAAGGATATAGCTGTTATTGAGTTCTTTCGTTGTGTCGGCGGTAAATATTTCAGACCGGTATTCATCAAAATACATTTCAGTTTTCCACGTTTCAGGTATATCCACGGAATATTTTTTTAATACATCTGTGTACTTCTTAGTTGATTTGAAGCTAATTGTGCTGTCGCATTTAAACGTATCTGTTAATAAGTTCTCTTCACATGAGGTAAAAAGGATAATAAATACCAGATAAAGCAGGGGGGTCTTAATTTTGGTCATTTAGAATTACTTTGGTAATGATCTTATTTCCGCCAAGCCAGGCGACATTTTTATTTAAAAAACGAACTGTGTTGTAAGGTTTTTCAGAGATTTTTTTCCAGGAAACTCCGCTGTTATCAGAGTAATAGATGCCCGAAGAAGCCACTGCCATCATTTTTTTTCCTTTGCTGCCGGGTATATACCTTACACAGCTTATATAACCGGGAAGTTGCCCGTCGGCAATGAGTTCCCATGTTTTACCTCCATCTTTTGTAAGGGCTTTGCTGCCTTTTGTATCATTGGGTTTGTCATAATTGCCTCCCATAATAATACCCTTGTTTTCATCATAGAAATCACAGGTAAAAATACCGGTCATAGATTCTCCCTGAACCATCGGAGTATCGAATACCTCCCAGTTTATGCCATTGTTTCTGCTTCTGAAAACCCTTGCTTTTTTCCCGCCGGAAACAAACCATACGGTATTTTTCTGTGCGGCAAGATTTGAATTGCTGGCGGCGAAAGCGGCCTCACCTTCAACAACAGCAGGGAGTTCTTCGCAGGCGACCTTTTTCCAGGTACTCCCGCCATCAATAGTTTTCAAGACAGAAAAACAATTCTCAACAGGATCGCCCAGTGCAAATCCTGTCAACGCATCTTTAAACAGCAAGGCATCGTAAAATACTTTGAGATGATCCTCGCTGTAAACGAGTTGGGGATCAAAATGTTCAGAAAAAGGATCTACCTTATACAAATGAGCCGGGCTTTCAATGGACAACATATACATGTCTTTCCCGTTAAACGCAACAGACCTGAAATGAAAGTGATGGTCTTCCTTTTTTTTTATGGAATCCAACCGGACCATATCCTTATCAATACTCCCAAAAAAACCATGAGACCCTGCGAAAAAGAGCAGGGAGTCATTAACAACTTCTATCGCCCTGATTTCAGTACCAGAAATTGGAAAGTCTGTGAAAAGCAACTCAGGCACCACGTTTTTTTGAGCCTTAGCCGCCAAAAACAAGAGCAGAAAGAGAGATAGAGTTAAATTATGTTTTGATGTCACAGGATTGATTGAAGGTTCAAAAATAATAGATTTAAACAAATTAAGCTAATTTTTCCTTCTGAGATCGTGCTTACCTGTTTATTTGATTTCTGGCGTCCAAATCTTGTAAAAGTACAGTTGAACAGAGTTTAGTAATGTTTATTAATCAAAAAATTAATATTTTATTTCAAAAATATTGACCAGGCAAATGATTTTTTAAAAATAGTCTTTATATTTGCGCTATTATAATCAATAAAATGAAATTGAATAAAATACATCATCACCATCCTAACTTCTGTATTCAGGCGTGTTAGTTATGTTATGATGTGTATAAAAAATAATATTAACCCGTTTGAGTGCTTCAAACGGGTTTTTTATTGCCCGGAGTACTTGAATAAAAATTCAAAAAATGAAAAGATTAAAAATTGCAGTTCAAAAATCGGGGAGGTTGAATGAAGATTCCCTTGAAATACTAAAGGACGCGGGCATATCGGTTGGCAACGGACTAGATCAGCTCAAGTCAACGGTGTCTAATTTTCCCATGGAAATTTTATTTCTCAGAAACAGTGATATTCCCCAGTATTTAATCGATGGGGTAGTTGATGTGGCGATCATTGGCGAGAACTTACTGGTTGAGAAAGGTGGTGGTATAGAGGTTCTGGAATACCTGGATTTTTCAAGATGTAAGGTGTCGCTGGCTGTCCCCAAAACATTTCCCTACAATTCAATTAAAGACCTGGAAGGAAAAAGAATTGCTACGTCTTACCCAAATACTTTGAATGCGTATTTAAGAGAAAAGGATGTACAGGCAGAATTGCATCAGATATCGGGCTCTGTTGAAATAGCCCCCAATATTGGCCTTGCCGATGCAATTTGCGATATTGTGAGCAGCGGAAGTACCTTGTTTCAAAACAACCTGGAGGAAGTTGAGATCCTGTTCCGCTCAGAGGCAGTGCTCGCGGTCTCACCTGTAATTGGTGAAGAACAAAAGGCGATCCTGAACATACTTAGATTCAGGATACAATCCGTACTTAAAGCCAGGAAGTCGAACTATGTGCTTTTGAATGCCCCGAATGAAAAGATAAGCGAAATTGTGAAAATATTGCCGGGGATGAGAAGTCCGACGGTTTTGCCTTTGGCTCAGCAGGGCTGGAGTTCAATACACACAGTAATAGACAAGCATAAATTCTGGGAATTGATAGATGAATTAAAATCTGCCGGGGCAGAAGGGATCCTGGTAGTGCCCATAGAAAAAATGGTTCTGTAATTTTTAAGTAAACCGATCGGTATGAAAAGATATAATTTTCCGAAAAAAAAGGATTGGGAAGAGATCCTGAAAAGGCCTGCCGGTTCTGTTCATGAAATTGAACCCCTGGTTTTGGAAATATTCAGGGATGTAAAACTGAATGGTGATGCTGCTGTAAAAAAATATACCAAAACCTTTGATAAAGCAGAAATAGCTGACAGCAGGGTAAATAAATCAGAAATTGACCAGGCTGTGCATGCACTGGATCCAGAATTGAAGGAAGCCATTGCTCTGGCCAGGCAAAATATCGAAAAATTTCACAGGGCACAGGTTACTGCACCGGTAAGGATTGAAACAAGCGATGGCGTGATGTGCTGGCAGGAAAAAAGGCCCGTTCAGAAGGTGGGCTTGTATATTCCGGGAGGAACGGCTCCCTTGTTCTCGACCCTTCTGATGCTGGCCATCCCTGCGAAAATTGCGGGTTGTGAAGAGATCATTTTATGCACTCCTCCGGATGTAAACGGCAATATAAATCCGGCAATTCTTTATGCTGCCGATTTATGTGGTGTGAACAGCATTTTTAAAATTGGAGGTATCCAGGCGATTGCAGCGATGACCTTTGGCACAGAAACCATTTTAAAGGTTGATAAAATATTCGGGCCTGGCAACCAATATGTTACTGTGGCAAAACAATTGGCTACAAAATTTGGTGCAGCCATCGATATGCCGGCAGGACCCAGCGAGTTGATGGTGGTTGCAGATGATACTGCCAATGCTTCCTTTGTGGCTTCCGATCTGCTGTCACAGGCTGAACACGGAACCGACAGCCAGGTTATTCTGGTGAGTACCTCACAAGAGTTTCTCAAAGCAGTTGAATTACAGATCGACGAGCAGATTTCAGTTCTGCCCAGAAAAGAGATAGCGGCAGTGGCCATTTCAAATTCCAGGCTGATCCTTTGTGAAAATGAGAAAATTGCGATGGATCTGGTCAATGATTACGCCCCCGAGCATTTGATCATCGCTGCCGGCAAAAAGGATTTTTATTTAAAAAATATCAAAAATGCGGGCTCTGTATTTATCGGTAATTATACACCTGAAAGTGCCGGCGACTATGCCTCAGGCACAAACCATACCCTGCCTACCCATGGCTATGCCAGAAATTACAGCGGGGTTAATCTCGATTCTTTTATGAAAGCCATTACTTTTCAGGAAATAACAAAAAAAGGGCTTCAGAATATAGGAAAAGCCATAGAAATAATGGCTGATGCAGAAGGACTTCAGGCTCATAAACACGCTGTGACCATTCGATTAAGAAATATAGATAAAGATGAAGAAATTTGATCCGTACAAACTGGTTCGCGAGCAGGTCAAAAGCATGTCTCCGTATTCCTCTGCCAGAGATGAGTTTACCGGACTTACAGCCGAAATGGTGTTTATTGACGCCAATGAAAACCCTTTTCAATCCGGTTTGAACCGGTATCCCGACCCACAGCAGCAGGTGCTTAAAGAAAAGCTTGGCTCCATCAGGCAAATAAAAAAGGAATGCATTTTGTTAGGAAATGGCAGTGATGAGGTACTCGATCTGATCTACCGGGCTTTTTGTGAACCGAAGACAGATTCGGTAATTCTGATGCCTCCAACTTACGGTATGTACAAAGTGCTGGCAAACCTGAATGGTATAAGCTGCAAAGAAGTAATGCTAAACAGGGATTTTCAGTTGAATGTACCCGAAATTATCAGGGCGGTCGATGAAAGTACCAAGCTGATCTTTATATGTTCTCCCAATAATCCTACAGGAAACAAGTTTTTTAAGAGTGATATTGAAACTATACTCAATAGTTTTAACGGTCTTGTTGTGATAGATGAAGCATATGTCGATTTTTCCGATGAAAAAAGCTGGATGACAAGATTACTGGAATACCCGAATTTAATTGTAAGCCAAACCTTTTCAAAAGCCTATGGAATGGCTTCCATCAGATTGGGTATTTGTTATGCAAGCCCTGAGATCATTAGCATCCTGAATAAAATTAAACCTCCCTATAACATCAATATCCTCACCCAAAATGCTGCCTTGCAGAAGTTGAATGACATCGGAGAAACAAGTAAACAAATAGTTGAAATAAATAAAAATAAACTATTATTAATTAAAGAGTTAAGTAAAATAAAATTTATAAAAAAGACCTTTCCTTCCCAGGCCAATTTCATACTCGTAAGGGTTGATGATGCCAACAGAAGATATGATCAGTTATTGCAGACTGGATTTGTTGTCCGAAACAGAACCAAAGAACCTTTATGTGAAAATTGTTTGCGATTTACGATCGGTACGGAACAGGAAGTCTTGTTATTAATAAACACCCTAAAGAAATTAGCCTGATATGAAAAAAGTATTGTTTATAGACCGGGACGGCACACTGATCAAAGAACCCGAGGATGAACAGATAGACAGCATTGAAAAACTGACCTTTTATCCAAAGTCGGTAATCTATTTGTCAAAGATCGCCAGGGAGCTGGATTATGAATTGGTAATGATCACCAATCAGGATGGATTGGGAACGGAATTCTTTCCCGAAGAAACCTTCTGGCCTGCCCATAATTTTATCATTAAAACTTTTCACAATGAAGGGGTACATTTTTCTGAACAATACATAGACCGGAGTTTCGCAAAGGATAATTCTCCAGACAGGAAACCCAATACAGGCCTGCTTACCAAATATTTTTCCGAGGAATACGATTTAAAAAATTCTGTTGTGATCGGCGACAGGCTTACAGATGTGGAGCTGGCAAAAAACCTAAATGCCAAAGCGATCTTTATCAATAACCACAGTTATCTGGGCCAGGAGGAAATTACCTCAAAAAGACAGGAATTGGAGAAGTTTATCAGTTTGGAAACCAATGACTGGCAAAAAATATACGAGCACCTGAAATTGGCCAACCGAACCGCTCAGCTTGTAAGGAAAACAAATGAAACCGACGTACAAATAGAATTAAATCTCGATGGTACCGGCAAATCGGTTGTTGAAACAGGCCTACCCTTCTTTGATCATATGCTGGACCAGCTCGCCCGTCACGGGAATATGGATCTCAGCATAAAGGTAAAAGGAGACCTTGCTGTCGATGAGCACCATACCATTGAAGATACAGCCATAGCCCTTGGCGAAGTATTTCTTCAGTCACTCGGTAACAAACTGGGCATTGAGCGCTACGGATTTTTACTGCCCATGGATGATTGCCTTGCTCAGGTGGCCCTAGACTTTGGTGGGAGAAGCTGGTTGGTCTGGGATGTAGATTTTAAAAGGGAAAAAATTGGAGACATGCCAACCGAAATGTTCTTCCATTTTTTTAAATCATTTTCCGACAGCGCCAAAGCAAATCTCAATATAAAGGCTGAAGGCTCAAATGAGCATCATAAGATCGAAGCCGTTTTTAAGGCCTTTGCCAAAGCAATAAAATCGGCTGTGAAGCGCGATCCGGAAAAAATGATCTTACCCAGCACAAAAGGAATGCTTTAAATGTTTACAATGAGTGAAAAAATTGTATTGATAGATTATGGTTCAGGCAATGTACAATCGGTGAAATTTGCACTTGAACGGCTTGGATATGCATCAGAACTGACTGAGGATCCAAGCACAATCGGCTCAGCTGACAAGGTAATTTTTCCGGGAGTAGGCGAAGCAGCGAGTGCTATGGAAATATTAAAACTAAAAGGCCTTGATAAACTGATCTGTGAACTAAAACAGCCTGTGCTTGGAATTTGTTTGGGCATGCAGCTGATGTGCGGTAACAATGAAGAAGGTAATACGAAAGGACTGGGTATTTTCGATATTGAAGTAAAAAGATTTCCAAACAGGGTAAAAGTTCCGCAGATCGGCTGGAACCAGATCGAAAACCTGAAAACAGATCTGTTCCGGGGTCTGGAAGAAAATGAATATATGTATCTGGTGCACAGTTATTACGTACCTGATAATCCTTATGCCATTGCAACGACCGATTACGGACTCATATATGCTTCTGCGATCAGAAAAGACAATTTTTTTGGTGTACAGTTCCATCCGGAAAAAAGCGGTAAGGCAGGAGAAAGGATCCTGGATAATTTTTTAAAAATGAACTAGAATGAGAATAATTCCTGCAATAGATATCATCAACGGAAAGTGTGTCAGACTCACCAAAGGCGATTACAATACTGAAATCGTGTACAATGAAAATCCGCTTGAAGTGGCAAAAATTTTTGAAGATTCCGGTATTCAATACCTGCATCTGGTCGATCTTGACGGCGCACGCTCCAATAAAATCTTAAATTACAAAATTCTTGAGCAACTAGCCACCAAAACCAGGCTGGTCATTGACTTTGGTGGCGGAATTAAATCGAATGAAGATATTGAAATAGCCTTTAATTCAGGTGCCAGTCAGATCACGGGCGGGAGTATAGCAGTAAAAGACCCGGAACTTTTTTTGAGTTGGCTTGACTTGTATTCCAGTAAAAGGATCATCCTGGGCGCAGATGCCAAAGATGAGCTGGTACAGACCAATGGCTGGATGGAAGCGTCCAGGCTGGAACTTGTACCATTTATTGAAAACTTTTTTCAAAAGGGTATTCAGTATGTGATAACAACCGATATAGCCCGCGATGGTATGCTTAACGGACCTTCTCTGGATCTTTACAAAAAAATAATTCAAAAACTGCCGGAAGTAAAACTGATAGCTAGTGGCGGAATTTCGTCAATGAAAGATGTGCTGGCAGTTGAAAAAGCAGGTTGCGAAGGTGCGATTATAGGTAAAGCCATCTATGAAAACAAGATAACGCTGAAAGACCTGGAGCAATTTAACCTGAACAACCATAATAAGTGTTGATATGCTTGCAAAAAGAATTATACCTTGTTTGGACATAAAAGACGGAAGAACCGTGAAGGGAGTCAATTTTTTTGATCTGAAAGATGCAGGTGACCCCGTTGAACTGGCTGCATTCTATAGTGAGCAGGGTGCTGATGAGCTGGTATTTCTCGATATTTCGGCTACTGAAGAAAAAAGAAAAACCCTGATCGACTTGGTTAACCGGGTTGCCCAAAAAATAAACATACCATTTACAGTGGGAGGAGGAATATCTGATGTTGATGATGTACATGCATTGCTTCATGCCGGGGCTGACAAGGTTTCTGTGAATTCTTCAGCCTTCCGGAATCCTGCCTTGATCGACAAACTGGCTTCCAAGTTTGGCTCACAATGTATAGTCGTTGCCATCGATGCAAAACAGGTCAGGAGCCAGTGGAAAGTGCATCTGGTGGGTGGAAAGGTCCCAACAGAGACAGATCTTTTTTTGTGGGCAGAAGAGGTTGAGAACAGGGGCGCCGGGGAAATACTGTTTACTTCCATGGACCATGATGGCACAAAGAGCGGTTTCGCCAACGAGGCACTTGCTAAGTTATGCGGGCTTGTGAACATACCCGTTATTGCATCCGGAGGAGCTGGAAGCCCCGGACATTTTGCTGATGCTTTTACGCTAGGAAAAGCAGATGCGGCTCTGGCAGCCAGTGTTTTTCATTTTAAGGAAATAGAAATTCAGGTGTTAAAGAACTATTTAAGAAAGAATAATATATTAGTAAGATGATGATAACAAATGAAATAGATTTTTCTAAGTTAAGCAATGGTTTAATTCCTGCAATCATACAGGATGCCATTACACAAAAGGTGCTTATGCTGGGCTATATGAACAAGGAGTCCCTGCAATTAACTTTGGATACCAAAAAAGTAACCTTTTTCAGCCGAAGTAAACAGCGGCTATGGACCAAGGGTGAGGAGAGTGGTAATTTTCTGAATCTCGTGTCAGTAAAAAATGACTGCGATCAGGATACGCTGCTTATTACCGTGAATCCTTCAGGACCGACCTGCCACAAAGGTACCGGTAATTGCTGGGAAGAAGTCAATGAGGCCTCTTATGGCTTTATAAGCTTATTGGAAGGTATTATTGGAGAACGGAAGAAGGATTTCACCAATAAGAACTCCTATGTCAGTTCACTTTTTAATGAAGGGATCAATAAAATTGCACAAAAAGTGGGTGAGGAGGCAATTGAGCTTGTAATTGAATCTAAAGACACCCATGATGAATTGTTTTTGAACGAAGCTGCTGATTTGCTGTTTCATTATCTGATTCTTTTACAGCAGAAGGGCTTCCAGCTCAGAGATGTTGCGAAAATCCTGGAAATCAGACATACAACTTCATGATATAAATATGAGCTCAGATCAGATATCGAAATATTTTATTGAAACCCTCAAAGTGAGGGAAGAACACCTCGACAGCCTGCGGCATGTAAATAACCAGATCTATTTGCAATGGGTAAATGATATAGCAAAATCGCACTGGGCCTATTTGACCTCGGGAAAATTTGATCAGCGTTATTTTTGGGTAATCCGCAGACATGAGATCGACTATCTCAGACAGGCACTTTTAAACGATGAGTTAAGCATAGTGACCTGGGTTGGGGAAACGGAAGGTGTTTGGTCGGTAAGGCATGTGCAGATAAAAAGGGATGAGGAGCTTCTGGTAGATGTTAAAACAACCTGGATATTGATCGATAAGGTAAATAATCGTCCGGTGAGAATATCTCAGGAGGTTCTTGAAGCCTTAAAAGCGAACCAATAAGTTCAGCAGCAGCTCAGCTAATGAATTTGAAATAACTATATTTTCGACAAAGAATATATTGAATCTACTCCTCTAAAGCGTATAGTCCCTAAATTCAGGACGAATTAATAATTGCTTACATACAGATAACCGGATTTATGATACATGCAGAAAAAGTGTGCGTTTTCATTGGATTCTTTTTTTATTTGTAATTTTAAAAAATATTGCGAAAGAAAAGATAAATAAACTTGTATATCCAGTCATGCCGCTTAAAGAAGTAACCTATATAATGATTTATTTATTGGCCATGAACATTTTGTCCATGGCCGGTGCAAATGCCCAGGGTCTTCAGAATCAGGATCCGGTTACCAAACCTTCCGGACAAACCCTGAATCCCGGCAAAGAATCAGGATTTGAAATAGATTACAACAGAATCAAGGCATATTATGCGGGTTTAGACCAGAATTATATCATCCCGGCTGACCCGGAAACGATCAGTTTTAAAGATCCCAATCAGGTGGAACTGAACCTGAGCCTTGAAGAACTGAAATTTAAGGTGAATGAAGGTGATTCAGCCATTATAGTACACAAGTCCTTATGCCCGGAATCTGTTCAGGATTTGTTTTACCTGAATGAAGAAGCTTATATAAAATATTACAAGGCAGGAGATTTTCTTTCAGCAAAAAAGAATAGTTATCAGCAGACAGGTTTTTCGGTAAAAAAACAAAAATACTTTAAGGACTATTACCAGTTTTGGGATTGGAAAAGTTTGAATCACCCGCCAATTAAGGAACTGTCAAAGCCACTCGTTTTTTACGACCCGTCCCGGGTTGAAATTGACTACGATACAATTAATTCGCCTTTTTTCTCTGATCAGTTTCATAAATATATAGATCGGGCAACAGGAACACATTTAACTTTTGGAAACAAGCTCCGGTTACTCGAAAATGGTGAATCCTATGAAAAGAAAATAGAGCTGATCAGAAATGCCAAATCCAGCATTTTTGCCGCTGTGATGTCGTATTATAAGGATTCAAGTTCTTTGAAAATGAGCGAAGAACTAATCAGGAAGGCCGCCAGCGGGGTACATGTGGTATTGCTGGTAGAAAAAGTATGGACGAAGATAATGATGAAAAAGGGATTGAGGGATTTTCCAAAAAACAACATTACTGTAATCTATGCCGATGATCTGATGAAATATGATGAGCGCGAAAGAGCCTTGTTTCACAATAAATTTTGGGTTTTTGATGATGATATTGCCATACTTGGGGGTCAGAATATACTGGATAGTGAAAACATTTCAACCGGTTTCAACCACCAGAGCCGGGATACAGATTTACTGGTGCAGGGACCGGCAGTTACCGATATTTCGAGCAGTTTTTTTTCCCTGCTGGATCGATTTGACTACAGGAAGAAATGCAGTGAGGAACAGATTACTTATCTGGAGGCTTACAGAAAATCTATAGAAAAGCGCTTAGGCCGGGAAGAGAAAGAAGGTGTCAGGGGGCAGCAAAATTATGCCGAAAAACTAAACAATGTGAATACCAGGATGGATGGTGTATGCAGGTATATCATTCAGGGTCCACAAACAGATAAGAACCTGATATCAAAAGTGTATTTGCACTACTTAAAACAAGTCGAGCACACTTTGGATATGAATACCGGTAAAATTAATTTTGATCTGAACAACCAAATGACCAGGACTTATAGCCAGGGTTGGCATGAAGATGTTTGGGAGCAGATTTTCAAACTCGCCAAAAACGGGAGAAAGATCAACCTGATCTCAAATGGTAAAGATGGGGGTTATGGAGAATTGAGCAACCATATGAAAAGGAAGGCACTGTTGGAAAACGATAACAAATTTTATCGATCAGCTTTTCCGACATTTGCTGAGAGGTTGGATAAAAAGGCAGCAAAACGCAATTACCCCTACCTTGAATATTTACAGCGACTTGAAAATTTTGATGTGTGGTTCTACTTTCAGTACATGCATTCCAAGACAATCTTTCTTGACAGGATCGTGGTTTCTGTAAGCAGTTATAACCTGGATAGTTGGTCTGCGGACAGAAGCCATGAATCAGCACTGATCTGCATGGATAAGGAACTCGCCAAACAATATGAATACAATTATGTCAGGGACCTGTGTAATTCCACTCCGGTACCTAAAAAACAAAAAATGAATTAAGTCTATAAGGTAAACTGAGAGAGACCGGAATTCAATGAAGTCAAAACAAAAAAGGATGGCATTTCGCCATCCTTTTTTGTTTTACAAATTAAGTTCCTTTAAGATCATCCTTAATTTCGGATCAGAGGGCCGGGGAGCATTTGCATCAACAATTTTTCCCTCCTTATCGATTAAAATAAATCTGGGAATTGCACTTACGCCATAAGCTCCGAGAAACTCAGAATTCTGAGCGTCTTGCGCCCACAATTGAATTCCTTTTAAATCCTCGTCTTTAATCATTTGAATCCATTTTTCTTTGTTTTCAGGCTCATCAATAGAAAGACTAACGATAGCAAGATCAGTATTTGCATATTCCGTATTCAATTCTTTCAAATATGGAAATTCATATTTGCAGGGAGCACACCAGGTAGCCCAGACATCTACATAAACCACCTTGCCCTTGAGATCATCAAGTGATACAACTTTTCCATTTACATCAGGATAACTGAACTTTGGTGAAGGCATACCCGGCGCAAAGGCTGTGAGTTTGCTGTGTTCATTCTCATAGTTCGAATTAAAGTACTCGAGCATTTTTATATTTGCATCCACTTCCATACGCTGTACCTCTGGATCCAGGTCCTTGGCGCTCTTCAATAATTCATCTGCTTTTTGCCCCAGTTCTTTCATTCTCATGTCAAAGGCAGCTTTGTCCAAAGAAAAAATCGTCTTGATATCATTCAGACCTTCTTTCTCTATGAAATCAATTTTTTTAGCCAGATATTGGTTTGTATTTGATCCGTTTCCATCGAATTCAACTTCAGCAGGAAACGTATTACCATCAAAATTTATGGTCAGATCATAGCCGTTCTTTAAATATAAAAAGGTCTGCTGAATTCCATTGGTCAAACCATGAAAACCATCCTTAACCTTTAAGGTATCCTGAAAGGAACCGTCTTCTTCCACTTTGATAACTTTTGAGAACTGATCACCCAGAATCGTAATGACTCCACCGTTATGATTCAGTATTTTACCCTGAAGGGTTACATAGTCCTTTGGCACATCCTTTTTACAGGATATGGCAAAAACAGTAAGCACAGCAATCAATAATCCATATTTTATTTTACTTCTATTCATTTTGTAATTATTTATTTGTTTTTTATTTTCAATTTTTTGCGGATCTTCCCATCTGATATGGCCATATTGTTCCTGACAAACCCTGACCTTTTACAGATTTAAGGATCCCAAAAGGTCATGTAGTCCTGCATCGGAAGGTTTCGGTGCATTGGCATTCACTATATTGCCATTCGGATCGATCAGTATAAATCTTGGAATTCCCATTATGCTGTAATCCTTTACAAAGGCAGATTCCCAGTCATTCGGAGCAAATAATTGAATACCTTGGAGCTCTTTTTCTTTTACCATTTCTTTCCATTTTTCATGGTCTTTTTGTTTGTCAACGCTGATGCTCATAAAAGCAATATTTTTGCCTTCATACTTCTTTATTTGCTCTTTTAACGATGGAATTTCGCGTATGCAAGGACCGCACCAGGTTGCCCAGACATCTATGTAAACATATTTGCCTTTCAGCTCATTGAGGGACGTGCTGCCTCCGGCAAAATTTTCATAATTCTCAAAAGTTGGAGACGGGTTGCCTTTACTCAGTTTGGCCAATTTGTTATATGTTTCTGAAATCTCTTTTTTATGAACTTCATTGCTTGAATTCGCCATAAAAGATTTGTAGTAATTCTTACCATCGTGATGTTTGCTTTGCCGGTGGTTATTTTAGCTGGCGGCCCTGCGCAGGACCTTAAAGTTACGAAAATCGGTACAACGAAGGGACCCGCGGTGTACAGCCATGCTAAACACGAAAAATCCGGAGTCAAAGACTGTGCAAAATGCCATCATAAGGGAAACCAGAGCGATTCTTGCTCCAAATGCCATAAGGGTGCAGACGGCATGAAGGCTCTTCATAAGAACTGCAAAGACTGCCATGTTAAGGAAAATAAAGGCCCGAAGGGTTGCAACGACTGCCATCAGAAAAAATAACTGAGTAAATCATACTCTATTGATTATAAAAAAAGGGCGCTATTGATAGCGCCCTTTTTTATTTGTTGTTAATATAAATACCGGGGCAATTCAAAAATCGCCTTTACTATTTTTTAGATTCTTTAATATAGCCTCAAAATGCTCTTTTGTATATTTTTTAATTTCGGCAACCTGCAGGTTCTTAATATTTGAAGGATTGTCCG
>JBFYPZ010000019.1:0-23813 GCA_041303035.1 Flavobacteriaceae bacterium | reverse complement strand
GTATGGGCACCGCTTGAAAATGATCTGGCCTCTGTTTCGCTTTCTGCGAACTGGATGTGGCCCTGCAGAAATCCGGGTGAAGATGCCCGACTGTACAGTGCAGTGGAAGCAGCCTCTGAATTTGCCATAGCTCTGGGCATCAATATACCCACCGGAAAGGATTCCCTTTCCATGAAACAAAAATATCGCGACGCCGAAGTGCTGTCACCGGGAACGGTCATCATTTCGGCTGCCGGTCAATGTGCAGATTTGAGAAAGGTGGTAGAACCTGTATTGAAAGTGACAGAAAACAACCGGATTATCTATATCGATTTTTCCGGTGACGAGCTTGAACTTGGCGGATCCTCTTTTGCACAGACCAGAAACAAGGTCGGCAGTAAAACACCAACAATCAACGACGATGCTTATTTCAAAAAAGCCTTCAATGCCGTTCAAACCCTTATCAAACAAGATTGGGTTACCGCGGGTCATGACATATCTGCCGGCGGTCTGATCACTGCCTTATTAGAAATGTGCTTTCCGGAAGTCAATACAGGAGCCCTCATCAACCTGCAGGTTTTAGCTGAGAAAGATCCGGTGAAATTGCTGTTTGCCGAGAACAGTGCAGTGCTGCTACAAACTGATCGGGCAGAAGAAACGGAAGAATTTCTGCGTGAAGCAGGTATTCGCTATGCCGTAATTGGCAAAGCAGTTCAGGGAAAAGCGCTCACCCTGGAAAATCCTGACCTGTCTTTTGACATAGAAATATACCGGGATCTCTGGTTCAGGACTTCCTACCAGCTGGATGAAAAACAATGCCAAAACAACAAAGCAGCAGAACGCTATGAAAATTATAAAGTTCAACCTTTGAGTTTTAAATTTCCGGACCACTTTACCGGAAAGTTGCCTGAACTGCCTTCCGGAAAAAAATTTAAAGCTGCGATCATCAGAGAAAAGGGCTCCAACAGCGAGCGCGAGATGGCCCATGCCATGTACCTGGCCGGTTTTGATGTAAAGGACGTGCATATGACAGACCTCATCAGCGGCAGGGAAAATCTGGAAGATATACAATTCATCGGCGCGGTGGGTGGATTCAGCAACTCTGATGTGCTGGGTTCTGCCAAAGGCTGGGCAGGTGCTTTTAAGTACAATGAAAAAGCCAATACTGTGCTTCAGAATTTCTTTGCCAGAAAGGATACTTTATCTGTGGGTATCTGCAATGGCTGCCAGTTATTTGTCGAACTGGGACTGATCAATCCCGGACACGACAAAAAACCCAAAATGCGGCACAATGACTCGCACAAGCACGAGAGCAATTTCTCTTCAGTGAAAATCCAGAAAAACGATTCCGTAATGTTCTCAACCCTGGAAGGCAGTACCCTGGGGGTCTGGATCTCGCACGGTGAAGGAAAATTCAGTTTTCCTTATGCCGAGGACAAATACCACATAGTCGCAAAATATGGTTATGAAGCTTATCCGGCAAACCCGAACGGCTCCGATTACAATACAGCCATGATGGCCAGTGATGATGGCCGGCACCTGGTGATGATGCCCCATATAGAGAGGTCGGTGTTTCAATGGAACTGGGCCCATTATCCCAAAAACAGAAAAGATGAAGTCAGCCCCTGGCTGGAAGCCTTTGTGAACGCTAGAATTTGGTTGGAAAGGAATAAATAAAAGTATATGAAACCTGATCCTCGATCAGGTTTTTTGTTCCTGTTTTTTGGCAGCAGGAAAAAGCACATTGTTTAAAATAAGCCGGTAACCGGGAGAATTCGGGTGCAGATCCAGTTCTGTTTTGGCATCGCCTACCCTGTGCTGGTAATCCTCCGGATCATGGCCTCCGAAAAAGGTAAACATGCCTTTGCCATGGACACCGTGAATATACCGCGCCTCCCTGTTCATCTTGTTCTCTGCCAAAATGACTACTGAGGGTTTTATCTGTTCCGGATTAAAAGCTGTAGTCTGTCCCATAAAGCCTTTGATCAGCAGGGTGTGATTCTGACAGAGCATACTGGGAATTCGATCCCATTTGGCTGAAAAATCCTTGAGTTCAAAATAATCTTCCGTTCTGGCTATATTTCTTTTATCCGACATGTCTATTGAAGAAAATTCGTAGATCAGGGGATTTCTTTCCAGCAGAAAATCTGTAAAGGCAAAAGTTTTCTTGAAATCGATCCTGCTCTGGTAATCTTGTGAGGAGGGATCACCATCGAACATGGATTCACAGATATCAACCCCTTCGGCAGCCAGGGCTATATCAAAGCTGTCAGTGGCCGAACACATGGCGAACATAAATCCTCCACCGGTTACAAAATCCCGTATTTTAAGCGCTACCGCCAGTTTTTGTTCAGAGACTTTCTCATATCCCAGGCTTTTTGCCTGTGCTTCAGCTTCTTTTTTCCCTTCTACATACCAGGGAATCATCCTGTAGGCCGCATAAAATTTTCCGAACTGACCAGTAAAGTCTTCGTGGTGTAAATGCAACCATTCATACAGCAGCAGTTTGTCTGAGAGCACCTCTTCGTCGTAGATCACGTCATAAGGAATTTCGGCATACTGCAAAACCATGGTAACGGCATCGTCCCAGGGCGGATTCATTTTTGGGGAATAAACGGCTATTCTGGGAGCCTTTTCAAGAAGTACAACCTCCTGGTTTTTTGACGGACTAGCAATATCTTCAATGATTTCCATGGTTTCTACATCTGACAAGATCTCATAGCTTACCCCCCTGATCACGCATTCCTTTCGCAATTCAGGTTTGTCTTCAAGTAAAAATGAGCCACCCCGGTAATTGAGCAGCCAACGCACATTATAAGATTTCTCAAGAGAAAAAAAAGTGATCCCGTAGGCTTTGAGGTGATTTTCCTGTGAAACATCATCCATAGGGAGCAACAGATACGTAGCCCTCAGTTCAGCCGACAGAAAAAAAACAAAGAAAAATAGAACCGTATTTTGAAGAATTACTTTCAACCATTCAGCTTTTTAAAAAGGTACGTCTTCATCCCCGTCAAAAGCATCAGCAGCATTTCCGAAATTCACAGGAGCAATACCGCTGTTGATCGATGACTGATACTCCGAGCCAAAACCTTCATCCAGGTTGGTGAATTTGGCAAGCCTGCCTATAAACTTTAGACGGATATTGTCCAAACCTCCGTTCCTGTGCTTGGCGATAATAAATTCTGCCTGACCTTCACAGGGTGTCCGGTCGTCATCATCCCACTCTGTCATGCCGTAATACTCCGGTCTGTAAATAAACGAAACGATATCCGCATCCTGCTCTATCGCTCCCGATTCCCTGAGGTCGGATAGCAAAGGTCTCTTGCTGCCCCCGCGGGTTTCAACCGCTCTCGACAACTGCGAAAGGGCAACAACGGGTACGTTCAGCTCCTTGGCCAGGGCCTTTAAATTTCTCGAAATGGCTGAAATTTCTTGTTCACGGTTGCCGGAACCTTTGCTGTTCGAGCCCACTGTCATCAATTGCAAATAATCGATGATCACGATTTTTACGTCATGCTGCGAAACCAGCCTTCTCGCTTTCGCCCTGAGATCGAAAATAGACAGAGAGGGTGTATCATCAATATAAATAGGAGCCTCAGACAGTTTTTTTACTTTCTTGCTCAAAATTTCCCATTCAAAGTGTTCCAGATTTCCCTTTCTCAATTTTTCAGAAGAGATCCCGGTTTCACTTGAGATCATACGGGTGATCAACTGAACGGAAGACATTTCAAGAGAAAATATGGCGACGGCCTGACTGAAATCAATGGCGATATTCTTGGCCATAGACATCACGAAAGCGGTTTTACCCATACCCGGCCTGGCGGCAATAACCACGAGATCCGAGGGCTGCCAGCCGGAGGTGATGTTATCGACCTTTTCAAAACCGGTAGGAACCCCGCTCATACCCTCCTTATTCGAAATTTCTTCTATTTTCTTCAGAGCCTGTTCAACCAGGTTTTCTGCTGCTTCCGAACTTTTTTTCAGGTTCCCCTGGGTGATGTCGAACAATTTTGTTTCCGCTTCATCCAGCAGGTCAAACACATCGATGGTTTCATCATAAGAGTTCCTGATGATCTCGCTGGATATGGAGATCAGCTGTCTTTGAATATATTTTTGAAGAATAATTCTCGCATGGAATTCAACATGGGCAGAAGAGGATACCTTCTGGGTGAGATTGATCAGATAATAATCACCGCCGGCACTTTCAAGCAGGCCTTCCTTTCTCAGCCTGTTTGAAACAGTGAGCAGGTCGATGGGTTCGGCAGCGTTGAATAAATGGAAAATGGCCTGATAAATATACTGGTGAGCAGGCTTGTAAAAAACCTCAGGATGAAGGATATCTATCACATCATCAACCCCCTTTTTGTCGATCAGCATGGCGCCCAGAACAGCCTCTTCAAGATCAATGGCCTGAGGCGGCAACTTGCCCTGCTCCAGGTTGATGATTGTTCCCTTCTTTAATCCCTTCGACTGTAATAACTGCGCTTTTTCCATTTGGCAAATGTATTTTATTATTGTGTTACTTTACGATTTTTTAACACAGTTTATCTTAACAAAAATTGTTGAAAAGTCTGGTATTGTTAATAACTTTCGGGGGGTTCTAAAAGTATTTTTTTCTTTTTAAATATACAAAAAAAACTCATTTTTGAACGCAGATTTTCAAGTATCCGGTTTTTGTATTTTGTCATCCGGAAATATTTGCTTATTATTAAAAAAAAGAAAGTACCACATTCTTTTCTAACCGGTTTTTGATTTGATTTTATAGGGCTCGATACGTTTTATATGGCTGCAACAAAAAAAATGCTTACCTACTTATTGCCTGTGCAGCTTGTCGTTGTGCAGCTGCTCACCTTCTTTCCTGAATTTGTGGAAAAATATTACAGCAATACCGTATATCCTTTTATTTCCAAAACCTTCAGGTATATTTTCGGCTGGCTTCCGTTCTCTGTAGGAGACCTGTTCTATTCCCTGGGCATCCTGCTCATCTTGCGGTTTATTTATATTTCATTAACCAAAAAGAGCGTGCAGAAACGCGAGCTGCTCTGGTCGCTGGGAGCAACTTTGTCTGTAATGGTCTTTTTATTCTACGCCCTGTGGGGACTGAATTATGCCAGAAACAACCTGTACACGCGCATGGAGCTCCAAAAGAATGAAAAATCAGAAGAAGCCTTGCTCGAATACACAAGCCTGCTAAACAAAAAAATCAGTGCCCTGCACGGGCAACTGACCACGAATGACACTTTAGCGGTTGTGGTTCCCTATACTAAGAATGAGATCTTCGCCATGGTACCGGAAGCCTATATTCCGCTGAGTGAAAAATTTCCATACCTGGCTTACAGTCCGGTTTCCCTTAAAAAATCCCTGCTCAGTTTACCCTTGACCTACATGGGTTTTGCGGGTTATCTGAATCCCTTTACGGGAGAAGCGCAGGTTGACTACCTCATGCCTGAAGTGGCTTTAGCGGTAACCTGTGCGCATGAAATTGCCCATCAGATAGGCATAGGTTTTGAAAGTGAAGCCAATTTTATTGGTTTTCTGGCTTCTGTGCACCACGATGATCCCTATATTCAATATTCGGCGTACATCATGGCTTACCGTTACGCATTGTTCGACCTGGCCCGAACCAATACGGATCTTTTTGAGGAGTACGTTGAGAAAACCCCTAAAGGAATTATAAAGAATATACAGGAAATCGAAAATTTCTGGCTGCGTTACGACAACAAAAGTGAGGCTTATTTTAAGGCGTTTTACGAAGGCTATCTGCGCATGAACAACCAGGAAGAGGGCATGCGATCTTATTCAAAAATGACCGACCTGCTCATGGCCTATACCCAGAAATACGAACTGTAAAAAGTTTAGGTTTATTTTTTGCTTATAAAAAACACCATGGGCTCTTTTGAGGCCGATTGAAATGCTTTTGCTATTTTTACTTTAAAATTAATTCCGTGATCAAAAATATCAGCAGCGCACAAAACCCACTGATCAAGCAAATGGTGGTACTTCAGGAAAAATCGCGGGAACGTAAAAAAACCGGAACTTTTGTTATCGAAGGATTGCGGGAGATCAGGCTCGCCATTGAGGGGGGTTATGAGATTGAACAATTGCTGTTTTGCAGGGATTTACTGTCAGAAGAAGCGCTGGAAAGTCTGGTGGAACAAGTCAAAAATACAGAAATTATCAGCCTTTCAAAAGAGGTTTACGAAAAAGCAGCCCAACGTAAAACTACGGAAGGTGTACTGGCGATAGCAAGGAGCAAGGATTTGGTAATGGGCAATTTAGAGCTGGGCGATAATCCGCTGATCCTGGTCGCCGAGGCCTCCGAAAAACCCGGAAACACAGGTGCCCTCCTGCGCACAGCGGACGCCGCTGGTCTGGATGCCGTGCTGATAGCCAATCCAAAAACCGATCTCTATAATCCAAATATCATCCGTTCCAGTGTGGGCTGTATTTTCACGAACCGGCTGGCAACGGGAAATAGTGAAGATATCATTTCATTTTTAAAAGAACGGAACATACAAATTTTAACTGCTGTGCTCCGTGATGACAGTACGGCCTATGACCGGGTCGATTTTACCAGGCCCACTGCCATAGTAGTTGGCACGGAAGATACCGGTTTAAGTGAAATCTGGCTGAAAAATGCCGACCGGCACATTATTATTCCGATGGAGGGAAAAATAGACTCTTTAAATGTTTCCGTGTCTGCCGCAATTCTTATTTTTGAGGCCAAAAGACAAAGAAATAAGGTATGAGTCCGACTTCCATTTTTTATATCATCATTGGGATCCTGCTGTTCGATTTTATACTCGGACAGGTACTCGATTATTTAAATGCCCGGCATTACGATGACAAAATACCCGCAGAACTTAATGATGTATACAACGAAACTGAATATTTTAGATCACAGGCCTACAAAAAGGAGAACTACAGATTTTCGGTAATCACTTCGGTTATTTCTTTTCTGGCCTTAATGGCCTTCTTTTATTGGAAAGGTTTTGCCTGGCTGGATGAGATCGCCAGGGGTTATTCTTCCAATGAGATCGTGGTAGGTTTGATCTTTTTCGGGATCTTGTTTTTTATCAATGACATCCTGACCACTCCTTTCAGCTATTACCAAACCTTCGTGATCGAAGAAAAATACGGTTTCAACAAATCCACAAAAAAGACCTTTTTTATGGACAAACTAAAAGGCTGGGCACTGGCCCTGATCCTGGGTGGATTGGTACTTGGTCTGATAATTTATTTCTATACACTTACACTGGACAAATTCTGGATCTACACCTGGTTATTCATAACCGTATTCACTTTGTTTTTTACCTTGTTTTATTCTACGCTCATCGTTCCGATCTTCAATAAACAAAAACCCCTGGAGGATGGTCCCTTGCGAACCGCGATACAGGAATTTGCAGGCAGGGTAGGATTTTCCCTGAAAGATATTTTTGTGATTGACGGTTCAAAGCGGTCAACAAAGGCAAATGCTTATTTTGCAGGCTTCGGACCCAAAAAGAGGATCGTTCTGTACGACACCCTGATCAACGATCTGACAACCGGCGAGATCGTTGGTGTCCTGGCACATGAAATAGGGCATTACAAAAAAAAACATGTGTTTTGGAACATGGCATTATCCGTGCTGATTACGGGCTTCACACTTTATATTCTCTCCCTTTTCATACAAAATGCAGCCCTTTCCGAATCTCTGGGCGTGCCCCAGCCCAGTTTTCATATCGGGCTGATCGCTTTTGGGATCCTGTACAGTCCCATTTCCGAAATTACGGGTATACTCATGCAGGTCATCTCCCGAAAATTTGAATTTCAGGCAGATGATTACGCAAAAAAGAACTACAATGCAAGCGACCTGATTCAGGCCTTAAAAAAACTTTCGCAAAAGAGTTTCAGCAATCTAACCCCGCACAAGGCTTATGTTTTTTTCCATTATTCCCACCCTCCGCTGCTGGAAAGAGTCAGAAATCTGGATAAATAATACTCCAATTTCACTTCTAATTTATGGCTTGGTAGATTTGGCATAAAATAGTATTTTTAACCGTGACTTACATTGCAACCATAGAAGACGAAAATAAAGAAATTGCGGTCCTTTACAAGGACATGCTTCGCAATACCTATCAAACCCTAACCCGTGAGGATAAGGCTTTGGTCAGGAAGGCTTTTGACTATTCAGTAGATGCCCATAAGAACCAGCGCAGAAATACAGGTGAACCCTATATTCACCATCCCATAGCCGTGGCAAAAATTGTTGCTAATGAAATAGGTTTGGGTGCCAATGCCATTGCCGCGGCATTGCTGCATGATGTGGTTGAAGATACCGGCGTTAGTCTGAAAGATATCAAAACAAATTTTGGTGATAAGATAGCCGTTATTGTGGACGGCCTGACAAAAATTTCGCGCCTGAATAAAGAGATGGATGTTTCCATCCAGGCTGAAAATTTCAGAAAAATGCTGCTTACCCTGAATGATGACGTAAGGGTAATACTGATAAAAATTGCCGATCGACTGCACAACATGCAAACGCTTGAGTCCATGCAACCTGACAAACAGGTTAAAATCGCTTCTGAAACGCTTTATATTTACGCTCCCCTGGCACACCGCATGGGCCTTTACAATATCAAAACCGAACTGGAGGACCTCGGTTTGAAATATACAGAACCCGAAGATTACTATGATATCTTAAATAAAATCAAAGAAAGTAAGGAAGAGCAGGAAAAATATATTCAGACATTTTCAAAACCTATCCGGGATTCTTTGGATGCAGAAGGCATAAAATACCAGATCAAGGGAAGGTCAAAATCGATTTTTTCCATCCGCAGGAAAATGAAAACCCAGGGCGTCTCCTTTGACGAGGTTTATGATAAATTCGCCATCAGAATAATCTACAAATCAAGTTTAAAACAGGAAAAATTCAATGCCTGGAAAATCTATTCCATAGTTACCGATCATTACACGCCAAACCCCGGCAGGCTAAGGGATTGGATAACCCAGCCTAAATCTACCGGCTATGAATCCCTTCATACTACCGTAATGGGTCAGCAGGGTACCTGGGTGGAAGTTCAGATCCGTTCTGAAAGAATGGATGAAATTGCTGAAAAAGGGTACGCGGCACATTTTAAGTACAAACATGGGGATGAAAGTGAAAGCGGTCTGGAATCATGGCTGAACAGGTTAAAGGAAACCCTGGAGAACCCGGAGATGAATGCCGTTGATTTTGTCGAACAATTCAAGCTGAATTTATACACCAAGGAAATTTACGTATTTACTCCCAAGGGTGATATAAAGGCACTTCCAAAAGGTGCGACTCCCCTGGATTTTGCCTTTGCCGTTCACTCAGAGATCGGAATGCGTTGTATCGCAGCCAAGGTCAACAGCAAACTGGTGCAGCTGAACTATGAACTCAACAGCGGGGATCAGGTTGAAATCATTACTTCCATCAATCAAAAACCAAAACTTGCCTGGCTCGATATTGCAAAAACTGCAAGAGCCAAATCGAGAATAAAAAGCATCCTGAAAGAGGATCAGAAATTAGTTGCTCACGACGGGAAAGAGGTACTCGACAGAAAACTAAGGCATCTTAAAATTGCTGCCAACGAAAAAACCTATAATGATCTGGTCAACTTTCTGAAACTCAAAAGCAGTTTTGATCTGTTTTACAGAATGGGTATTGGTTCGATAACCAATGAACAACTGAGAAAATTTTCAAGTTCCAGGTCCAGTGCCCTTGTAAACTTTTTCAAAAACAGGATACGCCGGGGTTCCAACCAGCCAAAAAGACAACAGGAAGAAGAAGTAAGTACCAAATTGGATATGCTGGTCTTTGGCCCTGAAGAAGAAAAACTTAACTATACTTTCGCCAACTGCTGTTCCCCTATTCCCGGTGACCGGGTTTTTGGTTTTGTAACCATCAAGGATGGCATAAAAGTGCATAAATTCGATTGCCCGAATGCCTTGAGCATGCAATCTCAGTACGCATATAGGATCTTATCAGCCAGATGGATCGACTCGACACAGCAGGGCTTTAAAATAAAGATCCTGATCACTGGAATCGACAGGGTTGGTCTTGCGAATGAAGTAACACGGATTATTTCCGGCAGTCTTCAGATCAATATCAACAACTTAAATATTGCTGCTGATAAAGGCTTTTTTCAGGGAAAAGTGACCGTGGAAGTAAAAAATAATGACCAGTTGAACGAATTGATCAAACAATTGGAAAAAATTGACGGCATTGAAAAAGTTACCCGCATATCCAAATAATTATTATTTTTTTTTTATTTATTTCCTTTATTTAAATGTAAATTTGTTTTTTAACTAGTATGATTTTTCTATGATCGAATCAAACGACATCAACATTGTCAAAGATTATTTCACTAAATTTTTAGAGAAAAACGGCCACCGCAAAACACCTGAGCGGTATGCTATTTTGCAGGAAATTTACAACAGTGAAATTCACTTTGATATCGAATCGTTGTACATAGAAATGAAGAATAAAAATTACAGGGTGAGCCGGGCTACTTTGTACAATACCATAGACTTACTGTTGGAATGTGGCCTGGTGCGCAAACACCAGTTTGGACAGAATCAGTCTCATTATGAAAAATCATTCTTTAACAAACAGCATGACCACATAATCCTGACCGATAGCGGGGAAGTGATTGAATTTTGTGATCCCCGGATTGAAAATATAAAAAGATCCATCGAAGAAGTTTTCAATCTAAAAATCGAGAGCCACTCCCTTTATTTCTATGGAAGAAGAAATGACGATACTAACGATAAAATTTAATTCATGATCGATTTATTACTAGGCCTGCAATGGGGCGATGAAGGAAAAGGTAAAATTGTTGATGTACTTACCAAAAACTACGATATTATTGCCCGTTTTCAAGGCGGTCCCAACGCGGGTCATACCCTTATTTTTGACGGGAACAAGCATGTATTGCACACCATTCCTTCCGGAATATTTCATGAGAATTCGGTAAATATTGTCGGTAACGGGGTTGTTATCGACCCGGTTATCTTCAAGAGAGAACTTGAAAACCTGGCGAAATACAACATAGACTTCAAATCGAAACTGTGCATTTCAAGAAAAGCGCACCTCATTTTACCTACTCACAGGTTACTGGATGCCGCCTCAGAAATTATAAAGGGAAAATCAAAGATCGGCTCGACCCTGAAAGGGATTGGGCCCACCTATATGGATAAAACGGGAAGAAACGGCCTCCGTGTTGGTGATCTTGAAATGGATAACTGGAAAGAAAAATACCTGGCCCTCTCCAAAAAACACCTCAATTTGATCGATTTCTATGATGTTGATATTGAATTTGATCTGAAAGCCCTGGAAAATGAATATTTTCTGGCCATAGATACCTTAAAAACCATACCTTTTGTCGACAGCGAGGAATACCTGCATCAGGCCATTAAAAACGGAAAATCCATACTGGCGGAAGGAGCTCAGGGTTCCCTGCTCGATGTGGATTTTGGCACCTACCCTTTTGTTACTTCCTCAAACACGACCGCGGCAGGCGCCTGTACAGGCCTGGGCATTGCCCCCAATAAAATTGGCGAAGTGCTGGGAATATTTAAGGCATACACAACACGTGTTGGCTCAGGTCCGTTTCCAACTGAACTTTTTGATGAGGACGGCAAAACCATGTCGCGCGTAGGAAATGAATTCGGAGCAACTACAGGCAGACCGAGAAGGTGCGGCTGGTTAGACCTGATCGCCCTGAAATATGCAGTACAAATAAACGGGGTAACCCAGCTGATCATGATGAAGGGAGATGTATTATCCGGTTTCGATACCGTGAGAGCCTGTGTAGCCTACAATTATAAAGGCAAAGAGATCACGCATTTTCCATATAATATAGACCCGGAAAATGTACAGGCTGTTTACAAGTCTTTTCCGGGCTGGAAAGAGGATCTTACGGGCATCAAAGATGGAACTTCTCTGCCGGAAAGCCTGAAAAAATATATTGAATTCATCGAAGATTTTGTTGAAGTGCCTGTAAGAATGGTTTCTGTTGGCCCCGACCGCACACAAACCATTGTACTTTAATCGAGATTTAAACTATAAAAAAAGGCAGAGCGCTTGTGCTTTGCCTTTTTTATTTCACATTTTCCTTACTTTTGATGCAAATTCGTGCCGTTGAAATCCGTCATATTATTTATTTGTTTTACTGTTTTTTTCTTGAGCACTTCTGCACAAACCAGAAGGATAGAAATAGTACACTCCGACAATTCTACCATTGACGAGGAAAGGTTACCGGGTGCCACCATCCTGTTAGGCAACGTTTTTGTGCGGCATGAAGGAATCACACTGCAGTGTACCAAAGCTGTACACTTTACCAATCAAAATTATATCAAAGCTTACGGAAATGTGGTTCTCAACCAGGGAGATACGATCCGGCAGACAAGTGAATACACCGAATACAATGGCAATTCACAAAAGGCATTGTCCTGGGGATCTGTAGTTCTGACCGACCCGAAAATGCAGCTTACAACAGATACCCTGCACTTTGACCGCACTACGCAAACCATTTATTACCGGAATAACGGCACCCTGAAAGATGAGAAAAACGTGCTTAAAAGCAGGGCAGGCTATTATTACCTGGAAACGAATAAATACCAGGCGCTGTCTGATGTGGTGATCACAAACCCGGATTACGTGCTGGAATCTAATCATCTGGATTATTTCACCAACCACGGTACCGCGTATCTGTTCGGGCCTACGACTATCACAAGTAAAAAGAACAGTATTTATTGTGAAAAAGGGTTCTATGATACGAAAAACAACATATCCCATTTTACTAAAAATGCAATCATCAAATATAACGACAGGGAGATCGTTGCCGACAGCCTTTTTTACAACCGGGCCACCGGATTCGCCTCCGCCACTAAAAATATACAGATCACCGATACAATAAGTAACATGGTTCTCAGAGGAGGTTACGCCGAATACTTTGAAAAGAAAGATTCTGCCTTTGCCGTTCAAAGAGCCTATGCCATTACAAACACCAATGCCGATTCCCTGTTCATTCATGGAGATACCCTGCTGTTAACGGGTAAACCTGAAAAAAGAATCATCAGGGCCTATCACAACGTAAAGTTTTTCAAAAGTGATCTCAGTGGTAAATGTGACTCGATACATTCCAACCAGGAGAACGGTTTGACACAAATGTTTAAACTCCCTGTTTTGTGGGCAAAAGAAAGCCAGATCACCGGGGCGCATATTCAGTTGCTCTCTGATGTGAAAACAGAAAAACTGGACAGCATAAAGGTATTAAAGGATGCCTTTATCATTCAAAAAGATTCCCTGGGTTTCAACCAGATCAAGGGCAGGGACATTTTAGGCAAATTTGAAGACAACGATCTGAAAATTGCAGATGTCATTGGTAACGGCGAAATAATCCATTACGTAAGAAATGAGAATAAGGAACTGATCGGTATCGATAAAACGACCTGCAGCTCCATCCGCTTTACCCTGGATAACGGTGAGATACAAAGTGCCAAATTCATGACACTCCCAGATGGGGAAACATACCCTCCGTCAAAATTGCCTGAGAATGTAAGAAAATTACGCGGGTTCATCTGGAGGGAAGACGAGCGGCCCAAGACAAAAGATGATATTTTTATACATTGAACCTACAGTGAAGCTGCGCCCGATAGAAACCAATTCATGGGATCAGCATGAATGAAAAGACAGGAAAATTCCAAAAAAATGAGACCCGACTTTCTTAAATATCAGGCGCAAACCAGTCCGCATCCGCTCGGACTCGAAATAAGCAAGGCCAAAGGCTGCTATATTTATGATACTGACAATAAAAAATACCTCGATTTCGTGGCCGGAGTATCTGCAAATACCCTGGGACATGGCCATCCAAAAATTGTATCTGCTGTAAGAAAGCAGGCCGGAAAATATATGCACGTCATGGTGTATGGTGAATTTGTACAAGAGGCACCGCTAAAACTCTGCAAGATCCTGGCCGATCATTTGCCCAAAACCCTGAATTGTGTTTATTTGACCAATTCAGGTACTGAAGCAACAGAAGGTGCATTAAAACTGGCGAAAAGGGTTACCGGCAGGCATGAAATAATCGCAGCTCACAATGCCTACCACGGCAACACCCAGGGCGCAATGAGCGTATGCGGAAAAGAAGAACAAAACAGGGCTTTCCGACCCCTTATACCGGGAACTGAATTTATTGAATTCAACAATTTGGCAGACCTCAACAGAATCACAAACAAAACAGCAGCTGTGATCCTGGAAACTATTCAGGGCGGGGCCGGCCTCATAGAGCCCGTCAATGATTACTTTGTTCAGGTAAAAAAGAAGTGCGAACAAGTAGGTGCCCTGTTCATTCTGGATGAGATACAAACCGGAATTGGCAGAACAGGCAAATTGTTTGGTTTCGAGAACTACGGTGTTGTTCCGGATATGGTGATCACCGGCAAGGGATTGGGCGGTGGAATGCCCATTGGTGCCTTTATCTCTTCGCATAAGCACATGAATCTGCTCAAAGACCATCCTAAATTAGGACATATTACGACCTTTGGTGGCCATCCGGTAATCGCTGCCGCGGGCCTTGCCACCATTGAAACCCTGCTGAATTCCTCTCTCATGGACGCAAGCCTGGAAAAGGAACAGCTTATCAGAAAACTTTTGGTACATGAGTCTATCGGTGAGATCAGAGGCCGGGGCCTGATGCTCGCGCTGATCCTTAAAAACAAAGAATTGGCGGATAAGGTGATTCTTGGTGCCTTACAGGAGGGTTTGGTGCTTTTCTGGTTATTGTTCGAACCCAGGGCCGTAAGGATTACACCTCCCCTTACCATCACTGAAAGTGAAATTAAAAAAGGGTGCAGAATCATCCTCAGTCTGTTAAACATGCATACATAAAATTGTGTAAAGAAAAGTATATCAGGTTGTTATAATATCCTATTTGTTTACAAAAAAAAGCAGACAACAATTCTGTTATCTGCTTTAAACAAAGTCTATAAGGTAATGGGATCCTTAACTATTCAAATATATATTATTTTTCCCAAATATTTGTTAATGTCTTCAATTTTTTAATATAAATATTATCATATATGTTAAACATATCTTAAATATCTATTTTTTAACTTTTCCTTGTGTAACAACAGATCACATATTGACGTCCTTTAATATGTCTAATCTAAATATCTATACCATGAAAAGTTTAAAAATTTTAGCCATTGCCATTGCACTTTTCGCAATGAATGTATCGACCTCAACCGCGTCTCCGGCGAATCCAAACGCAAAATTAAGAGCTGAACTAATGGAATTGATCGGGAAAAATTGTCCTTTTCAATTAACAAAAGATCAGTGTACGGCAGAAGTTCTTTTTATGATCAATGAAAAGAGTGAAATTGTTGTTATTTCAGTGAATTCCGAAAACGAGAATGCTGAGGACTATATCAAGGGTAAATTAAATTATCATAAGATCAGTCCAAATGTTAGCCGTGCAGGAGAAATTTATTTATTGCCTTTAAGAATTCAAAAAGAATCATAAGGTAATCGGGTTTATTTAGTTGATAAAAATGCTGCCGCCGGCAGCATTTTTTCTATATAAGCCCCTCGATCAGTGCCTTGATTTTTGAGCTGGACCAATCCAGAGCTCCCACTTTATTAACCACAATCTGGCCCTGTCTGTTCAATATATATGTTGTTGGTAATGACCCTGAACTAAGCTCAGCAGGCACCTGACCCACTGAAAAATACACAGGCAGCTCATACCCTTTTTTGTCCAGGAAATTTTTTACTTTGTCCACCTCATCGTTAGCAACGAACAAAAACACAACTTCCGTATTCCCTTCGAATACTTTGTACAATCTTTGAAAACTTGGCATCTCGGCTATGCATGGAGGGCACCAGGTAGCCCAGATGTTTATTACCACTACCCTGTTTTTAAAGTCGGCCAGGTTTATTGGGCTTCCGTTTACATCGACCAGCTCCCAATCGTATTTACTCAAAGCCACTCTTTCGTCGAGTTTGGTTTCAACGGGAAGTAAGCGGGTTGTGACGAAAGCAACCTGTCTTATCAGAAATGACTTGACCGGCAAGCCATAAGGAGTAAACAAAAAAATAATAAAAAGGAAAAACAGTATGTTCGACCAGTTCTTTTTGATAAAATTCATGACAATGTCTTTTTTGGTTTATAGTCCTCTGCCGGTTAATTCATTTCAGAAATACGCAACAAATGTAAAGAAACAGCAAGCATGGCGATGAAATAAAAGTGACATAAAGACAAATCACCAACCATACAAATTATAATTGTGTTTAGCTCAAACAAAATCAACCAATTCAAAAAAAAACTCCCCTTCCGGAGAGTTTTTCAGAATCAGGCATTTTGCTTCTTGATAAGATTCAGGGCGCTACCCTCCAAAAACCATTCTATCTGATTGTCATTATAGGTATGGTTCAATTTGATCAGGTCCCTGCTACCATCTTTATGCACAGCCTCCAGAGTCAGTTGTTTGTTCGGTGCAAACTGATCGAGGTCTGTAAAATTAAGGGTATCATCTTCCCGAATATTGTCATAATCTGCCTCATTTGCAAACGTCAGACCGAGCATACCCTGTTTTTTCAGGTTTGTCTCGTGGATTCGGGCAAAGGATTTTACAATTACTGCTGCTACACCAAGATGTCTTGGCTCCATAGCTGCATGTTCTCTTGAAGATCCTTCACCGTAATTGTGATCACCCACAACAATGGAATAGATACCGGCTTTTTTATATGCTCTGGCCGTGTCGGGAACAGGCCCATATTCTCCGGTCAGCTGATTTTTAACCTTGTTGGTTTCTTTATTAAAAGCATTCACAGCGCCAATGAGCAGGTTATTTGAGATATTATCCAGGTGTCCCCTGTATTTCAACCAGGGTCCGGCCATGGAGATATGGTCTGTGGTGCACTTGCCGAAAGCTTTTATAAGTAATTTCGCTCCTTTTACTTCTTTACCAATGGGTATAAACGAATCCAGTAGCTGCAGTCTCTTTGAATCCGGCTGTACATGTACCGTAACCGAAGAGCCGTCTTTTGAAGGGGCAACATATCCGGGGTCTTCCACGGCAAAACCTTTTGGAGGCAGCTCAAATCCGCTTGGTTCGTCGAACATGACTTCTTTACCCTCTTGATTGATAAGTTTATCGGTTATCGGATTGAAATCCAATCTGCCGGATATGGCCACAGCGGCCACCATTTCAGGTGATGCCACAAAAGCATGGGTATTGGGATTACCGTCTGCCCGTTTTGAAAAATTTCGGTTAAAGGAGTGTATGATCGTATTTTTACCCTGCTTATCGGCATCCTTTCGGTCCCACTGACCGATACAGGGTCCGCAGGCATTGGTAAATATTTTTGCTTCCAGCTGTTCGAAGGTCTGCAGTATGCCATCTCTTTCTGCGGTGTACCGCACCTGTTCAGAACCCGGATTGATGCCAAATTCTGCTTTTGCCACCAGTTTCTTTTCCAGTGCCTGACGGGCAATAGAGGCTGCCCGGGAAAGATCTTCGTAAGAAGAATTGGTACAGGAACCTATTAAACCCCATTCCACTTCAAGAGGCCAGCCGTTGGCTTTTGCCTTTGCGCCGATTTCATTGACCGGAGTTGCGAGATCCGGAGTAAATGGACCGTTGATATGAGGGGCAAGTTCAGAAAGATCTATTTCAATTACCCGATCAAAATACTTTTCAGGTTGTGCATATACTTCAGGATCGCCTGTTAAATAGGCCGCGATCTTATTGGCTTCATCAGCAACTTCATCCCTTCCGGTAGCTCTTAAATATCTTTCCATGGAGGCATCATATCCAAAAGTCGAGGTGGTCGCCCCAACTTCGGCACCCATATTGCAAATGGTTCCTTTACCTGTTGCCGACAGTGAAACTGCGCCATCACCAAAATATTCGATTATCGCTCCGGTACCCCCTTCAACAGTTAAAATACCTGCCACTTTGAGGATCACATCTTTTGGTGCGGTCCATCCGCTTAATTTACCCGTTAGTTTAACCCCGATCAATTTTGGAAATTTTAATTCCCAGGCCATACCTGCCATTACATCTACTGCATCCGCACCCCCAACACCAATTGCGATCATACCCAAACCACCGGCATTAACCGTATGGGAATCCGTTCCTATCATCATTCCACCGGGAAATGCGTAGTTCTCCAACACGACCTGGTGTATGATACCCGCCCCCGGTTTCCAGAAACCTATCCCGTATTTATTAGAAACAGAAGCCAGGAACTGAAATACTTCGCTGCTGCTGTTGATGGCATGCTGCAGATCTGCATCAGCACCTATTTTTGCCTGAATGAGGTGGTCACAATGAACCGTGGTAGGCACAGCAACCGTCTTCCTTCCGGCCTGCATAAATTGAAGCAAAGCCATTTGCGCCGTTGCATCCTGGCAAGCAATTCTGTCAGGTGCAAAATCCACATAATCCACATTTCGCTTAAAAACTTTGGTGGGATTTCCTTCCCAAAGGTGACTATATAAGATCTTTTCAGCTAAAGTGAGCGGTTTTTTAACCAGGGTACGGGCGGTATCCACCCTTTCAGCCATCTGGCCGTACACCCTTTTAATCATATCGATATCGAAAATCATAAACTCTATAATTTAACAGTTTTTGTAAATAAAAAATGAAAAACAAAAATACAAAAATTAAGCATGCTTTTTTGATTTTGCAAAGAAAGTAGCTCACATCATACAATAATTCCTAAGAATAAAAAAAAGGGTAGTGTAAATAAAGAATCAGTTAAAAAAAGGCAGGTCTTTTTGTTTAAATAAAAAAAGTAGGTCTGTAAGCCGGATTCTGTAGTGTGTTTTCACACACTTCTTATCATTTATCTGCATTGTAAATTACTTTACAATTGTAGCTGCTTACCCTTTGAAATCGGGCGAGTAACCCTCAAACTTCAATATACTTAGCATTGCACCGCATAGAGTTTACCTGATTTCACTACAGCCGAACTGTACATTCTTTCTGTTGCACTGGTCCTATTCCCCATTTCGAAAATAGAGAATGACGGATGTTATCCGCTATGCTACTCTATGGTGTCCGGACTTTCCTCTGCGCTTGTCGCGCAGCGATAAGACGACCTACTGTTTCTTATAAAATCAAAAAACCCACTTTTGTAAAACAAAAGTGGGAAAATTGCTATGAAAAAGAATATTACTATAAAAGTAATATAATTTTGGAATTGTAAAGTTACATATAATCTTCAGTATATGATACTTTTTAACAAATATTTTTAATATTTTTTAAATAACTGAAATAAATTCCTGTGTATCAATTATTTATAAAAAAACCCACTTCTGTGAAACAAAAGTGGGAAAATTGCTATGAAAAAGAAAAAGTTACTGAATAAATTCAGCAACTCAAATATAATACTTTTTTTTAGTTTTAATTGAAAAAGCCTAAAATTTTTAGGCCAGAAATTAAAAAAATGTCAATATTTATGTGAACATATCTTTTACTTTGTCAAAAAAGGACTTCTCCTTATCTGTTGGATTCGGTAAAAAATTTTCATTTTCAAGCATGCTTTCAAAAAATTCCCGTTGCTTTCCGGACAATTTTTGCGGGGTCCAAACATTGATATGCACCAAAAGATCCCCTTTGCCATAACCCTCCAGACTTTCCAGTCCCTTGCCTTTTAAGCGGAGTATCTTTCCTGACTGAGTTCCCTGCTCCACCTTTAACCTGACGATTCCTGTCAAAGTATCGATTTCCTTGCTGGTACCCAAGGCTGCCTCTGAAAAACTGATATACAGATCATAATGCAGGTTATTTCCCTCCCGTTTCAGTTTGTCATGTGCTACTTCCTGAACAACAACCAGAATATCTCCAGGAATTCCATCGCCAGGCGCATCATTCCCCTTACCGGAAACCTTTAGCTGAACCCCATCTGTAACACCGGGCGGAATATTAATGGATACCGTTTCCTCTAAAAATACCATGCCATTGACATCGGCTTCCTTAGGCCTGTGATCTACAATTTTACCTGCACCCTGACATGTGCCACAAGTACTGGCCGTTTGCATTCTTCCCAAAATGGTATTGGTGATCCGGGTTACGCTGCCCTGGCCATTACAGCTCGGACAAGTTTTATAGGTGACTCCTTTCGCCTTCACCATCCGCTTAACCTTAACCTTTTTCTCAACTCCATTGAGCATATCCTGCAGTTCCAGTTTTACCCTGATCCTCAGATTACTTCCTTTTACCCTTCCTTGTCTTGAGCCTCCGCCAAATCCAAATCCGCCTCCGCCAAAATGTCCGCCAAAAATATCGCCAAACTGGCTGAATATGTCCTCCATATTCATTCCTCCGCCAAAACCTCCATATCCACCATTTTCAAATGCGGCATGTCCGTATTGATCGTATCTGGCCTTTTTATTGTCATCACTAAGCACCTCATACGCTTCTGCAGCTTCTTTAAACCGCTCTTCTGAAGCCTTGTCTCCCGGATTTTTGTCCGGGTGATTTTCCAAAGCCTTCTTCCTGTATGCTTTTTTAATCTCTGCAGCGGAAGCATTCTTGCCGACACCTAAAATATCATAATAATCTTTTTTCATTCAATTCTCAATTTTGACAGAATCCGGTAATCTTCTTGTCTTTATTAATACGCTCTTCTCGTTTAAAGAATTTAATTATCCACTACCAATTAATTGCTTGTAACCACTTTCGGAAACCTGATGATGGTATCCCCCAGCTTATACCCTTTTTCGACTACATCGTAAATCTTGCCTTTCATATCTTCTGAACCTGCCGGTAATTGAGAGATGGCCTCGTGAAGGTCGGCGTCAAAAATATCGCCGGGCTTAACTTCAAGGTCCTTTAATCCTTTTTGAAATAAGGTGTTTTTAAACTTATTGTAAATGAGCTTCATGCCTTCGTATAAAGCATGATCCGATGATTTTTCAAGTTCTTTTAAGCCCCTCTCAAAATCATCCAGCACAGGAATCAGAGCCGTCATGAGCTCTTTGTTTGCTGTACTGTACAGTTCAATCCTTTCCTTGCCGGTTCTTTTCTTGTAATTTTCAAACTCCGCGAACAAACGCAAAAAATTATCTTTTTCTTTGTTTATCTGATCTTTAAGAACTTCCGTTTCACCTTGTTCATTATCCTTCCAAGATTCCGTATCTTGCTCCTCCTCAAAATCATTATTCCCTTTGACCTGATCTTCTAAAAAGTCCTTGTCATAAGTGGTATCCTCACTTTTATTAGATTTATGTTTTTTTGTCATTGAATATATTGATTATACTGTATCTCTTAGCAAAATTATTGCCAAGATACACTTTATGCCATATTGTCATTTTATGGAAACTGTTTCGAATCAGAATGTGCCGGATATCCGCTCAATTTTTGCTCCAAGTGCCCTCAGCCTTTCATCTATCTTTTCGTAACCGCGGTCAATCTGATCAATATTGTGAATGATACTCGTTCCGTTTGCCGACAGTGCAGCGATCAGCAAAGAAATACCTGCCCTGATATCCGGTGAGGTCATGGTGGTTCCCCTAAGTTCAGACTGGTGATTTAATCCAATTACGGTTGCCCTGTGGGGATCACATAAAATAATTTTTGCGCCCATGTCGATTAATTTATCAACAAAGAACAACCTGCTCTCAAACATCTTTTGATGGATCAGTACACTGCCGTTTGCCTGTGTTGCCACTACCAAAACGATACTTAGCAGATCCGGTGTGAATCCGGGCCAGGGTGCATCAGCGATGGTTAAAATGGAATCATCCATGAAATTCTGAATGGTATAGTTTTTCTGGGCAGGAATAAAAATATCGTCCCCTTGCTTTTCCAATTGAATTCCGAGTTTTCTGAAAACCGTCGGGATCATGCCCAGATTTTCCCAGCTCACATTTTTAATGGTCAGAGCTGATTTGGTCATCACGGCCATACCGATCCAGCTTCCTATCTCGATCATATCCGGAAGTATGGTATGCTCACATCCCTTCAGGGATTTCACCCCTTGTACGATCAGTTTGTTGCTTCCTATGCCTTCGATTTTTGACCCCATAGACACGAGCATCTTGCAGAGTTGCTGTATATAAGGCTCGCAGGCTGCATTGTAAATGGTAGTCTCTCCTTCTGCCATAACAGCGGCCATCAAAATGTTGGCTGTTCCGGTAACAGAAGCTTCATCCAAAAGCATATAGGTTCCCTTCAGCTTATCGGCCTCAACTCCGTAAAAATGTTCCTCCGGATTATACCGGAATCTGGCTCCCAGATTGATGAAACCCTCAAAATGGGTGTCTAAGCGCCTTCTGCCTATCTTGTCCCCACCCGGTCTTGGAATATATCCTTTCCCGAATCTGCTCAGCAATGGTCCTACGATCATAATGGATCCCCTCAGAGAGCTTCCATCCTTTTTAAATTTTTCTGATTCCAGGTACCGGAGGTCGACTTGATCAGCCTGAAAGGAATAGGTATTGGCTTCAATTCTGTTTATTTTAACGCCTAATTCTCCTAAAATGAAAATTAATTTATTGACATCGTGTATGTCCGGAATGTTGTGAATGATTACCTTTTCAGGAGTGAGGAGCGTGGCGCAGATTACCTGAAGGGCCTCATTTTTTGCGCCTTGCGGAATGATTTCTCCTGTTAACTGATGACCCCCTTCAATTTTAAATATGGCCATTTAATGTGATTTTATAAGTAATTACTTCTTTTTAAATATCTTTTTGGGTTTGGAGCCCTTGTCGTTGAACTTATTGTTAGCCTGTTTTCTCAAAAGGTTCTTGCTTTCGGATAGTTCACTATTTTCAAAAGGGAACTTGAGTTTCCCTTTTGAAAGTTCCTGAAGGTGCTCTAAGATACTGCTGTCATCAACCGTGTCTTTGTTCCAGTTCAGGTAACTCTTTTTCATATGGTTCGCAATAGTCAGAATAAGGGCATCCTTCAATTCTCCATCTTCCCATGAGATCGCCGTATCGATCATGATCTGAATATTGTTACCATAAAACCTGTATTTTGAGATCGATTTGGGATATTCCAGTTTTTGTGGTTTTGATTTCAGTTCTTCCTGTGAAGGTTTGGGGTATGGGGAATCAGCATCAAGCTGATAGTTGGACATAATAAACAACTGATCCCATAATTTATGCTGAAAATCAGGCACATCCCTCAGGTGTGGCTGCAGGTTTCCCATAACATCCACGATGGCGCGCGCCATGATATTCCTTTCTTCATCATTCTCAATCGCCTTGCAGTGATTTACCAATTTTTGAATATGCCTACCGTATTCAGGTATAATAAGCGGCTCTCTTTCAGAATTGTATTCTATTTCCATAATCTATTCAAAAAATTTATCCTGCAAAGTAACAATTATTTCACGGATACTTTCCCATTTATCGGATAATTTTCAATTTCGCAAACTGTAGAAGCAGCTTTTTTACTTCTCCTGATTCAAAGCCGATCTGAGCCTTTTTATCTTTGCCATTACCTTCTAAATCAAGCACTTTCCCTTCACCGAATTTCGAATGGGCCACCGTATCGCCTATCTTGAGTTCACTGATGATCTCCTCGGTACTCGTTGGTGTAAAATCCACAGGAACCTGAACCTGATCCCTGTTCATCTTCACGATCTTCCTGAAGTTCCCCGGGGTGATCTTATCATTTAAGGACCTTAAGGGTTTCCTGAAACGCATCGGTACCGATCACGGCCGTGGGGACCTGACCCGTGATGGCGATCAGAGGCAGGCTGTCCATCTTGGCATCGGCCAGCTTGGCGTAGCACGTGCTCAGTATGCCGCGGTTCATCGGGATGAGGTGCGGGACAAAGGTAACGCTGGGCGACAGCGATGCGTTGA
>JBFYPZ010000018.1:0-23913 GCA_041303035.1 Flavobacteriaceae bacterium | reverse complement strand
GGCATCGGCTTCAGTTTCCAATTTAACAATTGACTTGAGGCTATGCTCAATTTCAGTCGAATTGCCATCAATATAATTGCCAATTCCCTTTTTTAAAGTTAAAATGCCCAAATCCACCTTGTCGAGAAATTCATCGGTGCCGAGTGCAATCGTTTTTGACCTTTTAAATATATTTATCATCACTCTACAATTTTTCAATGATCAAACGAAGGTAGACCTATTGATACATGTAAGGTATGATAAATATCATACTATGCCGCTATCCGAAATATGTAGTGTTATCACATATTTTAATTTACTGAAGATTAAATACTTAAATAAATACTTATAGTGTTCAGAAAGAGTGTTAATTGAACTATGTAGTGTTAATGCTATGTTTTATGTTCCAAAAAAAATTAAAATCACTTACAATAAATATGAAAAAAGCTTTATTTCACATTCACTTTAAATACCCTCAATTCACCGAATTTTCCCACGAGAACATCGTCAGGATCAACCCGGCCCACCCCTTCCGGCGTGCCGGTAAAAATGATATCTCCTTTTTTTAAGGTAAAATATTGCGAAACATAGGCTATGATCTCATCAATTTTCCAAAGCATCTGTCGGGTGTTGCCATTCTGAACGAGTACGTCATTTTTGTAGAGTTGAAAACCTAAATTCAGCAGATCAAAATTTTCCTTAGGAAAAAACTCTCCGATCACGGCACTGCCGTCAAAGGCCTTTGCCTTTTCCCAGGGCAGGCCTTTTGTGCGCAGCTGATCCTGCAGGTCTCTCGCTGTAAAATCGATACCCAGTGATATTTCATCGTAGTATTTGTGGGCAAACTTCTGATCGATAAACTTTCCCACCTTGTTGATCTTTACAATGACTTCCACTTCGTAATGTACATCATGAGAAAAGGGTGGTATCACAAAAGGATTTCTGGGAAGCAGCACGGCAGAATCCGGTTTTAGGAAAATTACCGGACTGTCAGGCCGCTCGTTCTTCAGTTCTTCTATGTGCTTCACATAATTCCTTCCAATACAAATGATCTTCATATAATTATCTTTAATAAATTATTCTCTTTTTTGTAGTTCTAAAATCTGGATCTGCTTAAGAATTACCGGCATCAAGGGATCCATTTGATATTCTTAAAATCCGGTTTTCTCTTTTCCAGAAAAGCATTTCTGCCTTCTTTGGCCTCTTCCGTCATATAGGCAAGCCGGGTTGCCTCTCCTGCAAATACCTGCTGACCAACCATGCCGTCATCAGTTAGGTTCATGGCAAACTTGAGCATTTTTATGGAGGTTGGTGATTTTTGAAGAATTTCCTGAGCCCATTGAAAAGCAGTTCCTTCCAGTTCTTCATGAGGAATCACCGCATTCACCATACCCATATCAAATGCCTCCTGGGCTGAATAATTTCTGCCCAAAAAGAAAATTTCCCTCGCTCTTTTTTGTCCGACCATCTTGGCCAGATAAGCGGAACCATAACCTCCGTCGAAACTGGTTACGTCGGCATCTGTCTGCTTAAAGATCGCGTGCTCTTTGCTGGCCAGGGTCAGATCACAAACCACATGCAGGCTGTGTCCTCCGCCAACTGCCCATCCGGGCACAACTGCAATAACCACTTTAGGCATAAACCTGATCAGCCTTTGCACTTCCAGGATATTCAACCGGTGCATGCCGTCTTCGCCAACATAACCCTGATGTCCGCGTGCCTTCTGGTCACCCCCGCTGCAAAAGGAATACACCCCGTCTTTGGAAGATGGGCCCTCTGCCGAAAGCAGGATCACCCCAATATTTATGTCTTCCTGAGCGTCATAAAAAGCCTGGTAAAGCTCACTGGTGGTCTTTGGCCTGAAGGCATTCCTTACATCCGGCCTGTTAAAAGCGATTCTTGCCACCCCCCCGCATTTTTTGTAGGTGATATCTTCAAATTCTCTCACGGTGCTCCAATTTGGCTTCTTCATGGTATTTTCTCGAGCTTGATAAAATAATTAACAATAATTTTCGTTGAATCAATGGATCTTTAAAACGAAATTACACAATTTTGCCCAAGAAAGATTTAAATTGTACCGTACAAATTCTAATAAAATGAAGAAACTGACATTGCTGTTGCTTCTTGCCTGTTCATTTTTGAACGCGCAGGAGAGTATTACCATTAAAAAAATGAATTCTGTCACTTTGGGCACCGAACGCATACTGAAGATCTATGTGCCGGAATCCTATGAGAAAAATCCGAAAAGTACTTATCCAGTAGCCATCATTTTTGATGCAGAATATTTATTCGATGTTTATGTGGCCAATTCCAAACTTTTTGCTGCTCAGCAAAGGGCCCCGGAACAAATTATAGTCGGTATCCTTCAAAACCAGAACGATGAACGTTCAACAGACTGTGATTTCAGTATTGATACCGGATTGCCGAATGAGGAAAGTACCCGGTTTTACAAATTCGTGAGGGAAGAAGTGGTAAATTTTATCGATGACAATTACAGAACTGCACTTTTTAAAACCATAGTCGGACAAACACTTACCGGTAACTATACCAATTATTTCCTGTTAGAACCCAAACCCATCTTCAATGGCTTCGTTGCAATTAATCCAATCCTTCCCATAAGTATGGCAGAGAAATTGGAGGCCAAATCCCAGGGTATTACCGACAATGTTTTCTATTATATCTGCAATGCCAAATACAATTCTGATAAAATCAAAGTCGAGATAAACAATGTGAACAACCTCCTGAAACTTTCCGAAATTGAAAAATTCCGTTATAAATTCGATAATTTCGAAAACGAAAGCAGTTCTGCCACTATAGGAAAGGCAATTCCCTCTGCGATGGACCACATCTTCAAGCTTTTCGGTGAGATCACCAAGGAAGAATTTGATAAAAATATTGCTGAACTCTCTCCACCTGAAGCCATAGCCTACCTGGAAAAAAAATATGTAGAAATTGAATATCTGTACGGATCCAATGTGAAAATCCGGGAGAAGGATATCTTCAGGATAGAACCGATCATCATCGACAAGGAAAACGGAGACTATCTCGAAGAATACGGCAAAATGATCATGCGCCTGTATCCTGAATCACCCATAGGCGATTATTATATCGGCTTGTATTATGAGACGGGCTATGACTACAAAAAAGCGCTTAAGCATTACAAAAATGGCTATGCCAAGATCACCACAGATAATCCCAATGCAGATGCGTACTATGCCAATATAGAACGCGTACTGGAAAAGCAAAGGGCTCAGAAATTGGGTCTGCCCACGGAGGAAGAGACTACCGGAGAAACACCCGCTGAAACAACTGATCAACCCAAGGAAGAACCTAAGGAAGAATAGGGAAGCTCAGCTTATAATTTCTTAAAATATTCCTTCAGCACCTCATCATTCAGGCTTGAAGGGGTCAGGATCTCGAGTAGTTTTGGTTTGTCGGAACTTTCGTAAAAGGATTCCAGCTCCCGCTCAATTTCCACGATCGAGTTTACAGCGCAATAAGAAAAGCCATGCATTTCAGCCAACTGTTTTGCCGTTAAGCTATGGGGATATTCAAAATATTCGAGCACATTGCTGTCTTTTGGTCCCGGCAGAATGCGAAAGATACCGCCACCCCCATTATTGATCAGGATGATCCTGAAATCATTTTTGATATACCTGTTCCACAAACCGTTGCTGTCGTAAAAGAAACTGATGTCACCACTGATGAATACGGTTTGTTCCCTGCAGTACCAGGCCGCTCCAACAGCTGTTGAGGTGCTGCCGTCGATACCACTGGTTCCCCGGTTGCAAAAAACTGGGATGGTAGGATCAGTGTCAAAAAGCTGTGCATAGCGCACTACCGAACTATTGCCCAACTGAAGCTGTACTTTTTTTGGCAGGGAGGCCAGGATGAGCTGAAAAGCTTTCAAATCGGAAAAGGGCGCCCCGGCAAGAAACAAATTATGAGCCTTTTCGCGATCGCGCTTCACCTGAAGCCAGCGCTCCTGATAGTCTGATTTTCGGGCCTTAGTAAGAAAAAAGAACTGGCTGAAAAACAACTGTGGCGACAGCGAAAAATGATTTGACAGACAAAAAAATGTATCGGGTGCCTCGTGCTTGTCAACATGCCAGTGCTGCGCCGGTTTGTGGTCGCGTAGAAACTGCTTTACCTTTTTCGACACGATCATCCCGCCAAAGGTCAGCAGGATGTCCGGACGCAAGTCCTCGAATTCCTTTTCGGTAAGGGGAGAGATCAGCTGATCGATCCTGCCTATGCTATCAGAATGGTGTATGTTCGAGATGGTTTCCGTAAAAACCAGAACAGAAGGGTCTTTTAACAAATGCCCGATCTGGGTGTCGAGCAGGGCATCGGGATAATTGCTGCCAACCAGCACCATTTTTTTTTCTGCCCGGTTCCACTGTTCGGCATATTTTTCCAGTGCAGCCAATTCAAGTGGTTCCTCATCCAATAAACTTTTCTTGTCTTCCTGTTTTTCCTGAAAGACGAATTCCTTATAATCGTAGAGTTCAGGCACCGTTGCGTAGAGCGGCTCATCCAGGGGCACATTGATGTGAACCGGACCACTTTGTTCCCGGGCAATGTTTAATGCCTCTCTGAGCAAAGCAGCGTTTTCCGGTAATCTTACCTGTTCGCCTTCGTTCTCAATTTCCAAAAGATTCGCGCTGAACAAAATATGGTTGCTGAATACATTAGCCTGCCTGATGGTCTGCCCGTCACCTATGTCGAGCATGTTTGCAGGCCGGTCTGTTGAGATCACTACCAGCGGAATTTTACTGTAATATGCCTCTGCCACGGCGGGATAGTAATTGAGCAGTGCCGATCCAGAAGTGCACAGCACGGCCACCGGTTTTTTCGTCTGCTGGGCTATGCCCAAAGCAAAAAAGGCAGCCGAACGCTCATCGGCAATTTCAAAAGTTTTAAAACCGTTGTGATTTACGAATCCGATGATGAGTGGTGCATTTCTTGATCCGGGAGAGATCACAACATCGCTGATCCCGTGTTTTTCGCAAAGTTGTAACACGAGTTGAGCCAGTTCCTTTTTAGGATAAACAGACATGAATTAAATTTAAAACAAAAATAGCAAGGATTAAATTAATATGGACCTCATGGTCGTACTTTTTGCAACTGTTTCTTCCCATTCTTTTTCTTTATCACTGTCACCCGTAATTCCGCCACCAACAAAAAGTACAGCTTTGTTTTCAAAGAGCTCCATACACCTTAAATTGACGAACAGGTGCGTTTTGGCTGATGTCTCACTGTCCAAGCTCAGGTTGATCTCTCCTAAAAAGCCTGTGTAAAATTTTCTGTCGTAGCCCTCCTGTTCAATTATAAAACTCCTGGCTGCTTCTTTTGGCAGACCGCATACCGCCGGGGTTGGATGCAATTTATTAATGAGCTGGAGCAAACCAAAATCCTTGGTCAGGGTGCCTTCCAACTGGGTACATATATGGGCTACCTGCCCGGCTCTTACAGTTTTTGGCTGCGCAGTCCGGCTGATCAAACCCTGCAACTCAGTCTTGATATAATCTGTAACAATTTGTTGTTCCTCCAGTTCTTTCAGCCCCCAAACGAGTTCCTTCTCGCCCTGAACCCTTTGTGTGCCTGCCAGGGCCATGGTTTTGAACTTCCCGTTTTCAAGGGAAAACAAGGTTTCCGGTGTGGCTCCTGCCCACATGCCCACTGCCGGATGATACCAGATATACACAAGAGCCGCGGGGTATTTTTCGAGCAAATTACCCAGAATTTCCAATACCGACAGGCCTTCAACCGGGACTTCTTCTTTTCTGGATAAAACGATCTTCTTTGTACCCGAATTCTTCATAAAGGCGAGACAGCGATCAACCAGATCTAAATACTGCTGCCTTTGCTCAGAATTTACGCTGTCTTTCAGATCAACCTTTTTTTCTGAACTGGCTTTATTCTGGCCTGTTCTTTCAAAAAAACTTGTAAATAATTCACATTTTTCACGGGGGAAAAATACCGCTGCTACATCTTTACTGAATGGGGCAAAAATAAAACCGGCCTCCTTTTCAGATGTAAACCGGTAAAGCCCGGCATCTGTTTGTATGAATAGCCGTACTTCAGAAGCGCCGGGCTTTCTGTAAACAACAAAGGGTTTTTGCAGCTTCGCTGCTTTTTCCAATTCTTTACAAAGTGCAGTAAAATCAGACATCAATCTGTTTTTAATAAGTTCAATATCGCTTCTTTGATCCGGTCAAATTTGGTCCAAACCAGGGCATGACCTTCTCCTTCCAGCGTGATCAGGGTGAATTGATCGCTTCCCAGTTTTTCCCCAAGGAAAACAGAATTTTCGTAAGGCACGATCCCATCCTTGTTTCCATGGATCGCCAGGACCTTTGCCTCACTCGAAGCCCATTTTCCTTCAAACAAAGGCAATTCCTGCAAATGCCCCAGCTTTTCCATGGAAGCATTGGCCAGCATATGCGGGACCAGGGGCCTTGTAAAATTCCATCTGTACAGGTTAAGCGCCCAGAACATGGGCTCACAGGCCGCTTTGACGGCCGGCGCCAGCAAAACTTTTTCCCGGATATTTTCAGGATAGGCTGCAGCGATTGTGCCTCCGTAAGAATATCCGACAAGGATTAACTTCTTTTGGGGAATGTCCCCTGCGATAAATTTTACCAGATCACTTTCCTTTTGCAAGTCATTGAGCACGGGTACCTGTCTGCCGGAACCGTAACCGATCCTGTCATAGGCGAGCAGATTAAAACCTTGCAGCAGATCGGTATCAATCAAATAATTTTTAAAATTCATGGCTGAGCCCGGAGATCCGTGAATAAATAGTAAGGTAGGCTTTACCGTATCGAGAATTTCCTGCATCTTGAGCAGTCTGACCTCATGGCCCCCAAAAGGTATTTGATCGATCCAGACCGTTTTATTGTTTTTTGAGAAGAACTGCAGGATTTCTTTGTCTGTTTCCGGCTTTAAAAAATAGTAAAGCAAAAAGATTGCGCCGAGAAACAACAGGCAGATAACGATCAATAAAGCCCTGATAAATTTTGTTTTATAAAAATGAAGACCCACCATTCAATTTTTCTTTGGCAGGATGATATTCGTGAGTTTGCAGATACTGATCAGGTCACCCGCTTCATCCACAATGCGGATTTCCCACAGATGTGTGGTTTTGCCTTTGTGGATGTTCCTGGCAATCCCTGTTACCCATCCCTCCTTCTTGCTTTTCACATGGTTGGCAGATATTTCGATCCCCCTGGCTTCAAACTTTGAACTGTCAATAAACAATAAAGAAGCCATACTTCCAACGGATTCCGCCAAAGCTATGGATGCTCCTCCATGCAGCAGGCCCAGAGGCTGATGTACCTTTGAATTCACAGGCATTGTGGCCGAGACCTGTTCATTGCCGATCTCCGTAAACCGGATACCCAGGGTTTCCATTAGCGTATTTTTACACATGGCATTTACCTTTTCTAATACATTCTCTGAATCCATATCGCTTTAAATTGTAAGTAAAAATACTATTTTTGAAATTAATTGGTAATTTTGCGGCTCATTTTAGCAAAGTCATGAATTACAAATTTAGAGTTATTTTAGATGTTGAGGAAAATGTAATACGGGATATTGCCATTCCAATGACCTTTTCCTTAGAGGACCTGCACCACGCGATCTCTGATGCCTTTGGTTTTAAAGGCAATGAGATGGCTTCCTTTTATTTGTCTGACGATAACTGGAATCAGGGAGAGGAATTTCCGCTGTTCGATATGAATGACAAACCCGGGCAGGTAACCCAGATGAGCGAGATCAGCATCAGGGATGTGGTCACCGCGGTTGGCGATAAAATGATCTATGTATTTGACTTTCTCAACATGTGGACCTTTTTTGTGGAATTGATGGAAAGCGATAGCAAAGAGGAACTTGATTCCTTTTCAAAAGTTGTATTTTCAATGGGTGCGGTCCCAAAAAATGCTCCGGAAAAGTTATTTGAGGCAGAAACCGATGATCCCTATGACCTGGGTCTGGACAATGAAGAACTGGATGAAGATTTCGACTTTGAAGGTTTTTCTTATGAAGAATAGTTCCCTTTTTCTTTACCGGTCTATTTGATGATATAAAGGTTTACACTTTCGTAGTTTCTCACCACAAAATCAAAAACTACCTGCAGTATATCTCCCATCGTTTTGCATTGTTTAAAATTCTTGTCTTTGGTAAAAACCACCAGATCATTCTTTAGCTGATCTACATATTCGGGTTTCGAAATAATGTCTTGTCGCATCACTTTCATCAGATCTTCAATGCGTTCCTTTGAACCCCTTAAACGCTTGGCTAAAATAGAGCGTTCTTCATTCTTGTACTGCTCGATGGATTCCTTTTGCAGGGAGTTCTGAACCATTTCCACAAAAGGAAAATTATCCTTAAAAAACTGGGGACGGTAAACCTTTAAATTGCCCTCATAACTCTGCTGATCAAAATCCATGGCACGTATCCGGTATTGTACCCGGTCAAAGTCATATGTAGGAACGATAACATAATTGTAAGCCCGCATATCGCCCAGCAAGCGCAGGGTGCTTCTTTCATTGAACTTGACATACTCCTTTGACAGTCGCTGTCTGTCTTCTTTGGTAAGACCTGCCAGTTTTTCTTCTATAAACACATCTCCCGGTATCCCGATCACATGTTCTTCGATGATGGTATCCTTGTGTACCAAAAAATTGATGTGATTGGGAGCCAGCAGATCCTCGAGCTCCAAACCGTAAACCCGCGAGGCATCGGCCTTCTTAATATATAAATACGTATAATTATCGTTCAGCACATTTCTGATCTTCACCCTGAAAGGTTTGGAATTACCAAAGGTGCAGTAATCAATTTCATCGACGTTCAGGGTGTCAAAATTACTCTCACTTCCATCAGCATGCAGAATATTATACATCTGTTTCAGACTCAGGTCGATCTCATTTTGTTCATAGGGCGAATAGTATACCCTGATCCAGAGCGTATCAATACCCTTCTTATCAAAAACATTGATAAATCCTGCAAACCTGAGCAGATCCTCGTAAGAAACAGGGATCTTGATATTCCGGTTGTATTCCGTTAAATAATCGTAAAGGGCCTGGTTAACCGGAAAGGATGGCTTTTTTTTAGAAATTAATTTTTCTTCTGTGTTCATTGTTCAAGCAAAGTTTAAAAATACAAACTAATTGAGAATTGTGTTGTGAAAATAATTTTAAATTTTTGTGCCGTAACAATTTGCTCATCCGTTCGTCGTATATGAAACTTATTTTTTTGGAAACAATTTTAACCATCAGGGAGCTCCACAAAAAATTTGGCAGCATACATGCTGTCAATAACCTGTCCTTCACCCTTAAAAAAGGGAATGTTTACGGTATATTGGGACCGAATGGCAGTGGAAAATCCACTACCCTGGGCATCATTTTAAATGTAGTGAACAAAACCTCAGGGAGTTTTGAATGGTTCGACGGAACGATCAGCACGCATGAGGCCCTGAAAAAGATCGGAGCCATTATTGAAAGGCCCAATTTTTATCCCTACATGACTGCCTATGAAAATCTTGCTCTGGTCTGTAAAATAAAGAACATCCCCAATGACAAAATAGACCTGCGTTTGAAGGATGTGAATTTGTACGAAAGAAAAAGCAGCAAATTCTCAACCTTCTCACTGGGAATGAAACAGAGGCTGGCCATAGCCTCCGCACTTTTAAATGAGCCCGAGATCCTGATACTGGATGAGCCCACCAATGGTTTGGATCCACAGGGAATTCATGAGATCAGAAGCATCATTCAGGAGATCTCAAAAAAAGGAACCACAATACTGCTAGCCTCGCATTTGCTGGATGAAGTAGAAAAGGTCTGTGACCATGTTATCGTTCTTCAAAAAGGCAAAATGATCTTTATGGGACGGGTTGACGAACTGGGAATAAGCCCTGAGGAGATCCTGCTAAAGGCAGACAAATCGCATGAGGAGATCGAAAAATGCCTGCGCCGGCTGGATGGTGTTACCGAGATCAGGCAAGAAAATAGCCACACGGTAATTCAGGTCAGCAAGGAATTGCATCCCGGGAAAGTAAACGCATATCTGATGCAGAACGGGATAAGCTTATCTCATCTGGAAATGCGAAAACCGAGCCTCGAAGAAAACTTCCTGGACCTTACCAGGCAGGCCAATTAATCCCATTTAAGCTATGTTTAGATTACTCCATATTGAACTACATAAACTGAAATACAACAGAGCCAGTAAAGTGCTGATCACCATCTACTTCGCTTTGCTGTTTTCCATAGCCCTGCTTGCCACCATAAAATTTGACATAGGCCCGATCAAGTTTCACCTGGCCGATCAGGGTATTTTTAACTTTCCTTATATCTGGCACTTTAATACCTATATAGCTGCCTTTTTTAAATTTTTCCTGCTCCTCATTATTGTTTCCATGGTGTCTAATGAGTACAGCAACAGAACCTTAAAACAAAACCTCATCGACGGCCTCAGCAAAAAGGAGTTCATTTTGAGCAAATTTTATACGGTTGTTCTTTTCGCGCTCATTTCCACCCTCTTCGTTTTCGCTATAAGCCTTGTTCTGGGCTTGATCTATTCAGATTTTAATGAAATTTCCATCATTTTTTCTGATCTGGAATTCCTGCTGGCCTATTTTGTGAAACTGGTCGGGTTCTTTTCTTTTGGTCTCTTTCTGGGCATGCTGATCAAAAAGTCCGCTTTTGCGGTTGCAGCCATGTTCGTGTGGTTTATCGGAGAATCGATGAGCTACAACATCATCCGGTTCAACGTGCCCAATGGTGAACAGATCGCAGATTCTGTCTACCAGTTTGCACCCCTGATGTCAATGTCCAAACTCATTGACCAGCCTTTTACACGCTTAAATGCCGTTAAAACACTGGCCACCCAGGTTGGTGAAGATGTGCATTTCGACACGGCCGTACACTGGTATGAGATCGCAGTTGTACTGGGCTGGACAGCCATTTTTATTTATGGCTCATACTGGCTGCTCAGGATACGCGACCTGTAGTATCCATAAAATCTCCTGGTAAAATCCGGCTTATTTCGCTACATTAGCTATTGAAATATCATTTTGGTCCTGAAATTACCAAAAATGAGAAACTGATGAAAAATACGATAGCTGAACGGATATATGATTTTCTCAAGGACTTCCCTCCCTTTCAATTTCTTTCAAAGGAGGAATTGAACCGTATTTCAGAAAATATACAGGTGCAATATCTGGAAAAAGACAACTATGTATTCAGGCAGAATGATCCGGTACTCCCCGATTTTTTTGTTGTGAAGGACGGTGCTGTTGTGCTTGAAAGCGGAGAAGAAAAGATCATAACAGATCACTGTGATGAGGGTGATGTTTTCGGATTGCGGGCAGTGATCCGGAAAAAAAATTATATGTTCAGCGCCAGAGCCCTTGAGGAGTGTATTGTATACTGCATTCCCGCGATCTTCTATGAGGAAATCATCCTGAAGAACACGGATGCAAACCGGTTTTTACTTGCGACTTTTGCGGGAAATCTAAAAAAAAGTGATCCCGGAAAGTACAGTACTGAATTATATTCTCAACAGGATGATCCCGGTAAAGTTCCTGCGTATTTCCGGGATCTGCTCGCCGTCAGTTACTCGAAAGATCCTGTTACCTGCACCGGCAGTTTATCTGTTCAGCAGGCCGCCGAAATCATGACCGGTAAACGCGTCGGTTCAATAGTCGTTGTGGACGATCATTTTTATCCGTTGGGAATTGTAACCGACAAGGACCTGCGCATCAAAATTGCCACCGGGAAAGTGATGTTGCAAACTGAAATCAGCGAAATTATGTCGGCGCCGGTGATTACACGCCGGGAAAATGTGACTCCGGCTGAAGCCGAAATTGCCATGCTGCATCACCACATCGGCCATATCTGCCTTACTGAAGACGGAACCGATAAATCCAAAATTACCGGCATACTTTCCGAGCACGATCTCCTGTCTTCAAGAGGCAACCACCCGGCATCTGTTATCAAAGACATTAAAAGGGCCGCAGATGTTCCGGAACTAAAAAAAATCAGCAGCCAGACGAAGCTACTTTTAATCAACCTTTTGGACCAGAACATTCCCACAGACTTTGTGCTGAAAGTGATTGCGCTGATCAACCAGGCACTTCATGCCAAAATCATCGAATTTTCATTGGCAGGGATGGACGCACCGCCACCAGTAAACTTCACCTGGCTTGCCCTGGGCAGCCTGGGCCGAAACGAACAGCTCCTGATCTCCGACCAGGACAATGCCCTCATTTATAGTGATGTGCCAAAAGCAGATCAGGAAAAAACCTCGCAATATTTCTTACAGCTGGCTAAAATGGTCACTGTAAAACTTGAAACCTTAGGCTTTGAGTATTGCCCGGCAGAAATGATGGCCAGCAATCCCAAATGGTGTTTATCCCTTTCCGCCTGGAAGGAACAATTTCGTGACTGGATCACAAATCCCGATGAGGAAAAGATCCTTCTGTGTAATATATTTTTTGACTTCCGGGGTATTTTTGGTAATTCAGAACTTCCTGTTCAGTTGGAAAAGTGTATCGTGGAATATATTGAAAGCCATGAGATCTTTCTCAACAGACTGGCCCTCAATGCAGTAAGGAATCCTCCTCCCCTGAGTTTCTTCAGGCAATTTCTGCTCGAACACAGCGGCGAACACAAAGACCAGTTCGATATAAAGGCAAGGGCCATTATGCCTCTTGTTGATGCTGCCCGGGTTCTAATCCTTTCAAACGGAATAACAGGTATCAGCAATACCCTGGAACGCTTTGAAAAACTGATCGCCCTGGAACCACAGAACAAGGACATCTATATAATGTGTCTGGAATCCTACAAGATACTGCTCCGTTTCAGGGCAAAACAAGGACTGGCCAATTATGACAGCGGACGATTTGTGCATATCAAATCCTTAAACAAATTCGAACGCCTGCAACTCAGGAATTGCTTTAAGCCGATCGCCGAGGTACAGGAATTGATCAAAGTGCGTTTTAATCTGGCCCAACTTTTATAGGATGTGGAATTTTAGCTGGCCCGGGCATAAAAAATTACCTGAATTCTGGAAACGGTATACAGGGCATTTCAGATCAGATCTGCCGGCAGATATTGACCGGATCAGGTTTGTAGTACTGGATACTGAGACCACGGGTCTGGATCCTGTGAAAGACAGGATACTTTCCATTGGCTGTGTAGGCTTGTATGAAAACAAAATCCGCGTTTCCGATTCCCTCGAAATCTACCTCACTCAGGATCATTTCAATAAAGAGACCGTTGCTGTACATGGCATACTCAGGCAGGGCAGGATTCGTAAAATTTCCGAGCAGGAAGCTGTGGAACAACTGCTCAACTATTTGGAAAATGCAGTTATCGTGGCCCATCATGCGGCCTTTGATCTGGCAGTTATAAACAGTACTTTAAAGCGACTCTCATTGCCAAAGCTAAAAAATAAGGTTCTGGACACAGGTATATTATTTAAAAAGACCTCGCGGTACCGGGAGATGCATGCCCACTATTCTTTAGATGCTCTATGTGAACTTTTTTCGATCAAGAAACACGACCGGCATACGGCAGCGGGTGATGCATTTTTAACCGGTATTCTTTTCCTCAGGATCCTGGCAGAATTAAAAAAAGCAAATCCCGCATTAAATCTGAAAGACCTGCTTTTTAATAAACCTACCTATGGTTTGATCTGAAAACCAATACCGGCCAGTTCATAAACTATTTCCTGTTTTCTATAATTTCCTGCACCACCTCAGGGTTCAGCAAAGTACTCGTATCTCCCATATCGGTAATCTCATTGCAGGCAATCTTTCTCAGGATCCTGCGCATAATTTTACCCGACCGTGTTTTTGGCAGGCCGCTGGTAAACTGGATTTTTTCCAGCTTGGCGATGGGGCCGATATGTTCGGTGATCATCTGGTTGATTTCCTTGCGTACATTGTTGTGATCCCTGTATTCTCCGGTCTCTTTCAGGATCACAAATCCATAAAGTGCATTTCCTTTGATGTCGTGCGGATAACCAACTATCGCAGATTCTGCAACGGCCGGATGTTCATTGATGGCATCTTCAATGGGCGCAGTACCCAGGTTATGCCCGGAGACTATGATCACATCATCCACCCTTCCAGTGATCCGGTAATAGCCAACCTCATCCCTCAAGGCGCCGTCTCCGGTAAAATACATATTTTCAAAAGTAGAAAAATAGGTCTCCTTATACCTTTGGTGATTTCCCCAGATCGTTCTGGCAATGGCCGGCCAGGGAAACTTGATACACAACCTGCCGTCGACCTGGTTGTTCAGTATTTCTTTTCCGGTTTCATCCATTAGTACGGGCTGAATTCCCGGCAGTGGCAGCGTGGCATAGGTTGGTTTTGTCGGGGTGATAAAAGGGATGGGAGTAATCAGTATTCCACCGGTCTCCGTTTGCCACCAGGTATCTACGATCGGACACCTTTTTTTACCGATGTTGTCATTGTACCAGTGCCAGGCCTCTTCATTGATAGGCTCACCAACGGAGCCCAGTACTTTTATTGTATCGAGTTTATGCTTTTCTATATAATCCAGACTTTCCTTGGCCAGGGCGCGTATGGCTGTCGGGGCCGTGTAAAAATGGGTGATCTTGTGTTTGTCGATGATCTCCCAAAACCTTCCGAAGTCGGGGTAATTGGGTACGCCTTCAAACATGACTGTTGTGGCGCCATTGAGCAGGGGACCATAAACGATATAGCTGTGTCCGGTAACCCAGCCTATATCAGCCGTGCACCAGAAAATATCATTTTCCCTGTATTGAAATACATTTTTAAAGGTATAGGCCGTATAAACCATATAACCGCCTGTTGTGTGCAGCATCCCTTTGGGCATACCCGTAGAACCGGAGGTGTACAGTATAAACAGCGGATCTTCTGCATCCATGATCTCAATTGGGCATTCCGTATCAGCCTGATCCAACAGGGGCTGTAACCAGAGATCCCTTCCATTTTTCATTTCTATCTCACTATGGATTCTTTTTGCCACCAGCACCTTTTCAACACAGGGCGCTTTCTCGAGTGCCTCATCTACTATCACCTTTAAATTGATGGTTTTATTACCGCGATAGCCCCCATCAGAGGTTATCACCATTTTACAGCTGGAATCATTGATCCTTGTGGCAAGGGCTGTAGCCGAAAACCCGGCAAAGACCACAGAATGAATCGCCCCGATTCGCGCACAGGCAAGCAGTGCAACCGGAAGTTCAGGGATCATGGGCAGATAAATGCACACCCTGTCTCCCTTTTTTATACCTTGCTCTTTCAATACATTGGCCAGACGGTTTACCCTTTGGTATAGATCGTTGTAGGTTATGTGTTCTGAGGCTTCTTTTGGGTCATTCGGTTCAAACAGCAGAGCCGTTTTATCGCCTCTGATGCGCAAATGCCTGTCAATACAGTTTTCAGTGATATTCAGTTTACCGCCTTCAAACCACCTGATCTCCGGTTTTTTGAAATCCCAGCTCAAAATATTATCCCAGCGCTTACGCCACATGAAATGTTCTTCTGCCACTTCCTCCCAGAAACCTTCCGGATTTCTGACTGATTTTCTGTAAATATGAAAATATTCTTCGAAGTTTTTTATGTGATAATTACTCATAACAAATGCTGTTTTTTATTTCCTTAATTCTTAGAATGATCAATGATGCGTTGCCTTTGCTGCCCCGCTGGGGATTCTTATATTTTCAACGATTTCCTGCACATGTTCAGGAGGAGCCGGAGTCAATCTGGATACGATCAAAGAAACCAGTATATTGGCTGCCATGGCTATGGTTCCAAAACCCTCAGGAGATGTTCCAAACCACCATTCACTGGCAGGCCTGGGTTCCATAAGCCCGGCAAAACCTGTTTTAAACCTGATCATATAAAAAATCATTAAAGTGATCCCGACCACCATACCTGTGATGGCTCCCTGTTTGTTCATGCGCTTGTCGAAAATACCCAAAATAATGGCAGGAAAAAAGGATGCCGCTGCCAGTCCGAATGCCAGGGCCACGACAGCTGCAACAAAGCCCGGCGGATAAATTCCAAACAAACCGGCAATAATGACAGCGACCAGTATGCTGATTCTTGCCGCCAGCAATTCACTTTTTTCGGAGATATTCGGTTTTATTTGTTTTTTGATGAGGTCATGAGAAACAGAAGTAGAAATCACCAGCAGCAAACCAGAAGCCGTAGAAAGCGCTGCAGCCAAGCCTCCTGCGGCAACCAGGGCTATTACCCAATCGGGTAAACCCGCAATTTCAGGGTTTGCCAGAACTATAATATCGTTATCAACATACAATTCATTTTGTTCCTTGCTTGGATTAGATATAATTCGTTCACCATGAATACCAGTATCTTTAGTAAAAACAGGCTTTTTCCCCTCCAGTGCATTCCCGGCAACATATTGGATCCTGCCATCGGCATTTTTGTCGATCCAGGCGATCAAGCCCGTACCTTCCCAATTTTTAAACCACTCGGGTATCCCGGAATAGGCAGTATTACTAACGGTCTCGATCAGGTTTGTTCTGGCAAAAACCGCAATGGCCGGTGCCGTGGTATAAAGTATGGCAATAAAAACCAGGGCATAGCCGGCTGATTTTCTTGCGTCCTTTACCTTGGGCACTGTAAAAAACCTTACGATCACATGGGGCAGGCCTGCTGTGCCAACCATCAGGGCGAATGTAATGGCGAAGACATCCCAGGTTGACTTGGTGCCTTTTGTATATTCATTAAAGCCCAATTGGGTATGCAGTTCATCGAGCTTGTGCAGTAAATATGTGCCGTCCTGAATTTTACCTCCCATTCCCAGCTGTGGGATCGGATTACCTGTCATCTGCAGGGAAATAAATATGGCAGGCACCATAAAAGCAAAGATCATAACACAGTATTGTGCTACTTGCGTATAGGTGATGCCCTTCATGCCTCCGAATAAGGAAAATGCGACAACTACGGTCATGCCAATAATTACCCCAATATTTATATCCACCTTTAAAAACTGTGAGAAAACGATCCCTACTCCCCTCATTTGTCCGGCCACATAAGTAAAAGACACAATGAGCGCGCAGATCACCGCCACAGTTCTGGCTGTATTGGAATAATACCTGTCGCCGATAAAATCAGGTACTGTAAACTTTCCGAATTTTCTGAGATAAGGTGCAAGCAATAAGGCAAGCAACACATATCCGCCGGTCCAACCCATTAAAAATACCGAACCGTCATAGCCCATAAAAGAAATCATTCCGGCCATGGATATAAAGGAAGCAGCACTCATCCAGTCGGCTGCCGTGGCCATGCCGTTGGCAATCGGGGAAACTCCACCGCTCGCAACATAAAATTCTTTGGTTGATCCCGCTCTTGCCCAGATCGCGATGCCAAAATACAGTGCGAATGTCAATCCAACAATAATCCAGGTCCAGAGTTGAACTCCCATAAAATACTTAATTAAGGATTAAAAATGTTTATTCGTTATATCCGTATTTTTTATCGAGTCTGTTCATCAACCATACATAAATGAAGATCAGGATAACGAACATATAGACAGACCCTTGCTGTGCAAACCAAAATCCCAGTTTGAAGCCGCCAAAATGGATTTCGTCCAGAACATCCTTAAAAAAGATACCGGCTCCATAGGAAACGAGGAACCAGACCGAGAGCAGGATAATGAGGTAGGTAATATTTTCTTTCCAGTAAGCGCTGGCCGGATTTTTTTTATCTTTCATATTCAGATATCACAAAAAAAACAATAATAATATGAACCCCGAAAAGTCAGTCCGTGTAAATTTATATTAAAAATATCGAAATGACCAAGACTAGCCGGTATAAATATAATCGTATAGGAAAATCGGATCAGAACTTTTGCTGCCCTACAGGTTGATTCCTGCCTGCAGGGTAATAAAATTCTCGGCGTTCAGCCAGTTGATTCTGTTGTAGTCCAGCGTAAGTTTGAAATTACTCCCGCCGAGATAGGTGTTTATCCCTAGCCCAAATCTTTTTCTGGCTTCTTCTGAAGCAACCAGATCCTCATAAGTATAAGATAAATAGGGTTGAAATCTAATTTTTTTCTCAGAACCCCCCAGCAGATAGCCACAATGTCCGTACCACATGGATCCCGTTCCATAGACAAGGAACAAATAGTCTTTTCCGTAATCATTGTTCTGATATGCCCCGTAGGCAGTGAGTGCAGCGCCTTTTTCACCTACCGGAACTTCATAAAAAGTATCGATGCCCAGGATCAAAATATCATCACCCATGAGGGTTTCATTTTGGTCTGAATACACGGAACCATTGGGATGCATAAAAAATCCGGTTCCAACGGTTAAGACTTTTTTTGCGCCCAGGTAAGTACCTGGTTTAAAAGACAGTACACTTGTTTCAAGATCGAACAGGCTGTATTCAAAATAACCCGCATAGGCAAAACCGGCATCTTTTGAGCCCAGAAGCCTGTGTCCGCCGTAAACTGCAGATCCCCCAATTTCAGGTGTCCGCATATCTAATCCATTTGTCAGCGTTTCATTAAAGGCTATCCTGTAAAGGAAATTACCAAAATTTCCTTTTGCAAAAATGCCCAGGTGTCTGGACGTCTGGTCAGATAAACCCAATGTTGCATAAGATGGCCGGTTATTATCCATGGTGAGCATGGTTGTTGTACTGGTATTGTTCAATCGGGAAATCCCGTTATAAGGATGCAGCCCCGCGCCCACCGAATGGTTTTTATTAAAATTGTACTGTCCGTAGAAATCAATAAAACTCAGTTGGGAACTCTCACCCTGCCCATTGGGACTCAAGGTGTTTTCATTCAGGTTGTTCACACCAAATTGCGTCACGATTAAAAATTCGTCATTAATTTTAGCATAAGTAGTAATACGTGCCCTTCTGAGATTAAAAGAAAAGTTATTTCTGTCCTCAGGAACCTCGTCTGCATAAATGACCTGAAATTGTCCGGAGGCCAGTATTCTCAGTTCCTTTTTTCCTTCTTCATCAAATTTTATGCTTAAACCTCCTTTGTAATCAGGCGAACTTTGTGAGAAAACCCCCTGGCAGATAAAGAGGAGGGCCAAATGGATTATTTTTAAAGGTTTCATGTTTGAAGATTAAAGACTTGTCAGGTCTCAAATAAAGCAACAAAAGTAATTAATTAATCGCGGCAGAAAATGATAAAAATCAGAAGTAGTGGATAATCTCTTAAATACTTTTTTTAAGGATCGCGCGCTGTTGTCCGTTGATTGTATATGAACTCACTTCAGGTACCGCATTACCATCAAAAACTCCTTTACCAGTCGTGTTTTTCTTTTGCTGATCAACAGACCACAGTTCAAAAATGATGTGGTCTGATTCAAAACTATATTTCACCATGATCATATTATTCTCAACACTGAAAACTGAACTGAGGTTGTCCCTGTTGTAAAGAAAAGAATCTAAAACGATGGAATTTTTTTCGTCTATGCAGTAATGCCCCTTTTTCTTATCAACCAGACGCAAACTGTAATTTCGAAGGTCTTTCTTTCCATTAAATTCATAGCTTATGTACCAGTCATAAATGGAATCATTCGCAGTCGCGGCAATTTTCAATTCCATATTCGCCTTCATTTTTACAGAGTCGATCCCATAAATCTCCAGTGATCCTTTGTAATTTCCGATCCAGCTGCGCGGGAAATTCTCCTGAGCAAGCACATTTCCAAAGCCACAAAAAAAGACTGATAAAATGACAAAAACGAGCTTCATGAATTACCATTTATTTGAATGCAATTTACACTATTTTTGTAAAATGGAATTCAAAATTGTATCTGCATTTAAACCCACAGGCGACCAGCCGGAAGCGATAAAACAGCTGGTAAAGGGTGTGCTCAACCATGAAAAGAACCAGGTCTTGCTTGGTGTTACGGGTTCCGGCAAGACATTTACAGTGGCCAATGTGATCGAGTGTGTTCAGAAACCCACACTTGTACTGGCACACAACAAAACCCTGGCTGCGCAATTGTATTCCGAATTCAAGCAGTTCTTTCCGCAGAATGCCGTGGAGTATTTTGTTTCCTATTACGACTACTACCAGCCCGAAGCTTATATTCCGGCGACGGGTCTTTATATAGAAAAGGATCTTTCCATCAACGATGACATAGAAAGGCTGCGCTTAAGTGCTACCTCTTCCCTTTTATCAGGAAGAAGGGATGTGCTTGTTGTGGCTTCGGTTTCCTGCCTTTATGGTATTGGAAACCCTGTTGAATTCAAGAAAAATGTCATCCACATCCAAACCGGCCAAGCCCTTCCCCGCACAAAATTTCTCCAGCTTTTGGTAACCAGTTTATATGCACGAACGGATGCTGAAGTTAAGAGCGGCACTTTTAAGGTAAAGGGCGATACGATCTCTGTATATCCCAGCTATGGCGAAATAGGTTACCGGATCCATTATTTTGGCGATGAGATCGAAGAGATAGAAAGCTTTGACCTCACCAACAACAGGACAATTGACAAGTATGATGCACTGACCATTTATCCCGCCAATTTGTTTGTCACTTCCCCTGATGTTTTGCAAAATGCCATCCGGGAGATTCAGGACGACCTCGTAAAGCAGGTGGCTTTCTTCAATGAAAGCGGAAAACAACTGGAAGCAAAAAGATTGCTGGAAAGGACTGAGTTTGACCTGGAAATGATCCGTGAACTTGGATATTGCAGTGGTATAGAAAATTACTCGCGCTATCTGGACGGCCGTGCACCGGGAACCAGACCTTTCTGTTTGCTGGATTATTTTCCCGAAGATTACCTGATGGTGGTGGATGAGAGTCATGTTACAATTCCGCAGGTACATGCCATGTATGGCGGTGACCGTTCGAGAAAGGAAAATCTTGTTGAATACGGTTTTCGGTTGCCTGCAGCCATGGACAACCGCCCGCTGAAGTTCGAGGAATTTGAAATGATCCAGAACCAGGTGATTTTCATAAGCGCCACTCCCGCTGATTACGAACTGAAGCTGACGGAAGGAGAATTTGTTGAACAGGTCATCCGGCCTACCGGACTGATAGACCCGGAAATTGAAGTACGCCCCAGTTTAAATCAGATCGACGACCTGATGGAAGAGATACAGCTCTGTGTGGAAAAAGATGAAAGGGTTTTGGTCACTACTTTGACAAAAAGAATGGCTGAAGAACTTACAAAATATTTGACCCGGGTGCAGATCCGTTGCCGGTATATTCATTCTGATGTGGATACCCTGGAGCGGGTAGAGATCATGCAGCATTTGCGCAAAGGCTTATTCGATGTCCTGATCGGGGTGAATTTGTTAAGAGAAGGCCTGGATCTGCCTGAAGTAAGCCTGGTAGCGATCCTCGACGCCGATAAAGAGGGTTTTCTGCGAAGTCACCGATCCCTGACGCAAACTGTAGGCAGGGCGGCAAGGAATTTGAACGGAAAAGCGATCATGTATGCCGATAAAATTACAAAAAGCATGCAACTCACCATTGACGAAACCAACAGAAGAAGGGAAAAGCAAATAGCCTACAATACCAAACACGGGATTATACCAACCCAGATCAGAAAAATAATTGACGATTCACTGACCAAAAACCAGGTGGCAAGCTACCAGTACGATGCGGCCAATCTAAAAGTGGCCGAAAGGGAGCCTGCTTATCTTTCAAAACCTGAGATCGAAAAAAGAATACGTGAAAAGAGAAAATCCATGGAAGAGGCCGCCAAGGCCCTGGATTTTTTGGTGGCTGCGCGATTCAGGGATGAGATCAAGGAATTGCAGGCTTACCTGTGAAAAGGTTCGATTATCAAACAAAAGGATTCCATCCTAAATCTTATTAAGACAAGGAATTACAGCATCCTGTCAGCTCGCGATACATTGGAATCCTCAAATTGCTTTTGCTGAACTCCTGAAGGATCACTATTTTTTTTCTGCTTCCCGGTGGATCGGATGGTCCTTGTGATGCACCCATTCCGTCCAGGAACCGTCAAAGACAGACTTTTCAATTTTCCCTGCAAGTTCGTTGGCCAGATAAAGGATACAGGCTGTAACACCGGAGCCACAGGTAAAGATAACCGGGTTGTTTTCAGGATTCAGCGATTTGAAGATCTCTTTGAGTTTTTCTCTGGGTTTAAATTTACCCTCATGAAGAACTTCGGTAAAAGGCAGATTTACCGATTTCGGTATGTGCCCGCTGGGCAGTCCAGCCCTAGGTTCCGGTTCGGTGCCCTTAAATCTTCCTGCCGACCTCGCATCCATTACCAGGGCCCGCTCCGACTGAATATTCTCCAATACATGCTCGGCTTTGCTCACGGCTTTGGGATTGAAAACAGCAAGAAAATCTCCTTTCTTGTATTTTCTGATTTTAAAAACTTCCACAGGCAGGCCTTTTTTAACCCAGAGCGGCATACCTCCATTCAGTACTGATACATTTTTATGACCCATCACTTTGAACATCCACCATACCCTGGGGCTCATATACACCCCGTTGTTGTCATAAACAACAATATGGCTGTCTGCAGAAATTCCCAAATGACGGCACTCTTTTTGAAAGGAGAAAGGATCCGGCAGCATGTGGGGTAAAGGATTTTCTTTATCACTAAAAACGTTGTTCAGATCAAAATAACGCGCATTGGGTATTTGCTTTGCGTAATAACCGGCGTTTCCCGGATTCTTATTTTCCGGCTGGCTTGCATTCATAATGACCAGATCCGGATCATTGAGATGCTTTTTCAACCAATCAACTGAAAGTATATTTCTTCCCATACCAAAAAAATTTTATAATTAATGCCCGGCAACAGAGAACACCGACAACATTTTTCTGCCCAATCTTATTCAATATAAATTTAACCATAATTTTTAACTCTGACTGATTTTGTAATTAAAAAACTTGAGGTCTTCAGGTCTCACAGAAATGGATTACAGCATAAAAACTGTTGAAGAAAGTCATGTTCATCAGGGCGTTTTTATTGGCTTTTCTAATAATTCATTCCGTTTTAATCTTTATATTTGAGCGACCTGATCAAAAAAATATTCCTGATTATACCATGCTTAAATTAAACCTTACCCTTTTGCAAATGAGACACCTGCTCTTGTTCTTCATCCTTCTTTCAGTTTCCGCAAACGGAATTGCCCAGGAAACAAGCGGTTCCTTTACCACAACAACCGAACAGACTTTTTCCTACGGTTATCTGCTTCATAAGCCCGCAGGAGCAAAAGAAAAAAGGCCCTTGCTGGTTTTTTTGCACGGCAAAGGCGAGAGAGGAACCGATCTGGAAAAGCTGAAAATTCACGGTCCTTTAAAATATATAAAGAACAAACCTTTAGATGCCTATGTGCTGGCTCCTCAATGTCCGGATAACGCTTATTGGGATTCCGAATCACTTTTCCGGCTCATTCAAAAGATAGTCGCAGAAAATCCTATAGATCCGGACAGAATTTATCTGACCGGACTCAGCATGGGTGGCTGGGGAGCCTGGAATCTCGCCTTTGCACATCCCGAAATGTTTGCAGCCCTGGTACCTATAGCCGGTTATGTAGACAGGATACCCGTGGTGGAGAATTGCAAAATAGCTCATATTCCTACCCGTATCTTTCACGGTCTGCTCGATGAGGTCGTCGATGTATTTTATTCTGCAGAGATCTACAAAAAACTAAAGCCCTGCAACCCCAATCTTAGCCTGACCATTTTTGAGGATGCGCATCACGACAGCTGGACCCGCGTTTACGAGGATCCCGCCATATATGACTGGATGTTTGCACAAGTGAAATCGAAAAGAAACAGTAAATAAGTTAATTCCTGATTTAAACAAATTATACGAAATTTATTGAAATGAAATTTACCTATACGATTCTCTTAATACTTTCCTGCGGGGCTTTTGCTTTTGCACAGAATAAAGAAAATACACCGGATCAAAGATCAAAATTTATTCAGGAGCTCATTGGCAAAATGACG
>JBFYPZ010000017.1:0-24264 GCA_041303035.1 Flavobacteriaceae bacterium | reverse complement strand
GCCCTGCTGAACAGCCCCATGGTGTCTGCAGAAAAGTCAGCGGCTTTATCAGCCTGTTTGAAGAAGGTTAAGGAGCATTTTGAAAAAGAACACGTCATTCAGATTTTTACATTTACACTGCTGCAGCCAACAGGCTGTAATTACCATCCCGGAATTGAGGATCATAAAGCAATGTCTGAGGAATTAATTCCCTTTTTAAAAGAATTTTTACATGAACCTGTCAAAAATTAAATTGAAAAAGATCCTTCTAAGCCTATTTTTATTGGGCATATCAGTTGCCCATGCCACAGTGGGTCTACCTTCAATATTTGGAGACCATATGGTATTGCAGCAAAAGGCTGAAATTATCCTCTGGGGCTGGGCCGATCCGCTTGAAAAAGTAAGCGTAAGCGCAAGCTGGTCTGATCAGAAATATGAAGCAGTAACCGATAATTACGGAAACTGGCAGGTTGTTCTTAAAACGCCTCTTGCCGGCGGGCCATATACCATTGGAATCAAAGGGTATAATGAAATTATAATAACCGATGTGCTCATCGGGGAAGTATGGTTGTGCTCCGGCCAATCGAACATGGCCTGGAGTGCCTCATCAGGGATTCATGATGCAACACAGGAAATTGCTAAAGCAGATGTACCCTCCCTTCGTTTTTTTAAAGTAGAGAAACGAGCTGCCGACTATCCACAGATCGATGTGACAGGTAAATGGGAGGTTTGCTCCCCGGGCTCGATGCAGTATTTTAGTGCAGTGGCTTATTTTTTTGGAAAGGAACTCACAGACAAGCTCAAGGTCCCCGTGGGTTTGATCTTGTCCGCCTGGGGAGGAACCCCTGCAGAGGCCTGGGTGCCCGGGGAAGTTTTTGAGGAGAACCAAAAACTGAAGGAAGCGGCATCATTGATGAAAGAAACACCCTGGGGGCCGCACAGACCCTCACAGACTTTTAACGGTATGATGGCCCCTTTGACCCAAACCAAACTGGCCGGGTTTCTGTGGTATCAGGGAGAAGACAATACCGCCAATCCGGCCGATTACGAAGCTATGTTTAAAGCGCTGATCCTCAGCTGGAGGGCGAAATGGAATGCGGATCTTCCCTTCTATTTTGTACAGATCGCTCCTTACAATTACGGTGATGGCTTTGCCGGGGTACAGGTCAGAGACGCACAAAGAAGGGTGCGTCGCGAAACTCCCGAAACAGGTATGGTAGTGAGCAGTGATATTGGCGACATTATGGATATCCACCCAAAGAACAAAAAGGATGTAGGACTGCGCCTGGCAGATCTGGCACTTCAGAAGAAATATAAAATTACAGATCAGTTGGTGGAAGGGCCACATTATTCTGCTATAACAGTTCAGGGGAACAAAGCGATCATTGATTTTGAAATGGCCGGGGGGCTGTATTTTTCAAATAAAGAACAACTTTTTGAAATGGCTGGTGAGGACAATATATTTTATCCGGCTTTTGCAAAGATAAAGGGAAACAGGGTGGAGGTAATTTCCAAAAAAGTTAAAGTCCCGGTTGCCGTGCGTTTTGCCTGGGGTAATACCAGTCTCTCGAATTTATTCAATTCTGCGAACCTCCCGGCGAGTAGCTTTACAAGCGAGTAAATCTCATTTATAAAGTATTTAGATAGGTTCTGGAATAGTAGCTTTGTCAAAAGCCTGCTGTGGGATGAGTAATCTATATGTTCAATGCCTTGTTCATTTGAATACAGGCCCGGCTGTTGTGGTAAGGGGCTTTCCACATACCCATTTTATAATCAGTAGTATTGGGTTCTCCTTTGCTGTTTACACGCCAGTGCCACTCTCCGTTTATTTTGTCAATGAGACTGTTTTTGGTAAAATCCCAGATTGAATTAGCGCAGGCCAGATATTTTTCTTCCCTTGAAATCTGCCAGGCATAAACCAGGCCAATGATGGCTTCAACCTGAGGCCACCAGTGCTTGTCCGTATCTAAAATTCCCGTTTCGGGATTGAATTCATTGCAAACTCCACCATCCTTTCCAAGAGCCTCATCCATAAAGGTATTGGCAATCTGCAAGGAAGCTTCACGGGTTTTAAGTAAAAGTTCCGCGTCCTGAACAACGTTTGCTGCCTCAATTAATAACCAGGCGGCTTCGATATCATGTCCATACGATATAACCTCTCCTTTTACCTGCCATTGCTCGTTAAAGAAAAGATTAAAATGGTTGTTTTTCGGGTTATAGAATTTATTAATAAATAATTCTATAAGGAACCTAAGCTGCTTTTTAAGTACTTCGTCCTGATGAACCCTATAGAGGTTGGTATAGGCTTCCAGAATGTGCAGATGCGTATTCATGGTTTTGGCCTCATTGGCATCTTTTTCGCTCAGGCGCATGTCGTCGATGTTTGACCAGTCCCTGGCAAAGGCTTCCGTATAACCGCCAAATTTCCGGTCGTTGGCATATTTTTCGATCAGACCGTAAATCTCCAGAGCCCATTGAAGAGCCAAAGGATTCTTTGAAAAAATGTAATACTCGCTCAGTGCATAGATCATAAAGGCCTGTGCATAGACCTGCTTGCGCAGATTGACCGGCCTGCCCTGATAATCCAGTTCCCAATAGACACCGCCGTACTTTTCATCGCGGAAATACTGTTGCAAATACTGAAAGGATCTGTCGCACAGCGCTTTGTATTCATTGGTTTGAAGGTGGTTGGATGCGGCAGAAAACGACCAGAGTATCCTCGAATTCAGGATGATACCCTTTGGGGCTTCCGGAACCTGCGTATTGTAAAAGTCACGTTCCCCTAAAAAGCCGCCGTATTTGTGATCTATGGCCGAAGTGCTCCAGTAAGACAAAATCTGTATTAATTCACCGGCCATTTCAGCCGACATTTTTTTTTGAAGCGGATGCATTAATATAGTCCTTTATTCTTTTCTATGAGTTCAAGAATGGTTTCTACCGAACCGGCAGAAGTGAATTTGTCTTCAGGTGTATGCATGGCATAGTCTACCAGTCTTTCCACTGTTGAAGTGGCCACATGCATTCTGGTATCCGAGGAGGCGTAATAGATATACACAGTGCCGTCTTCATCTTTTATCCAGCCATTGGAAAAGAGTACATTCGACACATCGCCCAGGGTTTCTTTATAATCAGGAGCCATAAAATATCCGGCAGGCTGGTGGATTACTTTGGTGATGTCTTTGAGATCAGTCATAAAAAGGTACAGGGTGTAGCGCAGTCCGGCAGCGGTATTTCTCACACCATGGGCAAGGTGAAGCCAGCCCTGATCAGTTTTAATCGGCGCAGGGCCAAGGCCGTTTTTCAATTCATAGACCGTATGGTATTTTTTATTCTGTATGATGCGTTCATCTTTTACCACAGGAGTTGTCATCTCGTCTACAAAACCAAAGCCGATGCCACCACCTCTGCCTATATCAATAAAGCCATCCTGAGGGCGCGTGTACAAGGCGTATTTTCCGTTGACAAATTCAGGATGCAGAACAACATTTCGCTGTTGGCCTGAATTGGAAACCAGATCAGGAAGTCGTTCCCAGTCAAGCAGGTCTTTGGTGCGCACGATTCCTGCATTGGCAATGGCAGAACTCGTATCAGAAGCGGGTGCTTTGGGGTCTTTTCGTTCGGTACAGAAGATACCATAGATCCAGCCATCTTCATGAGCGATGAGGCGCATATCATACACATTGGTATCCGGGTTTCCTTTGATCTGTGGCAGGACAACCGGCTTGTCCCAAAAACGGAAGTTATCTGTCCCGTTCGGGCTTTCTGCAATGGCAAAAAATGATTTCCGGTCTGCTCCTTCAACACGCACCGCCAAAACATAGTTGTCTTTCCATTTCATGGCACCTGCATTGAAAGTAACGTTAAAACCGATTCTTTCCATCATCAGGGGATTGGTTTTTATGTCCAGGTCATAACGCCAGTGCAAGGGGATATGCTGAGCCGTGAGCACGGGATTTTTAAATCGTTCATAAACTCCATTGCTAAGAGAAACAGGTTTATTCTTTTTAGCGATCAGTTTTTGATGGTGTTTTTGTGTTTTCAGGAAATGATTTATTTTCATAAGACCTAAATTTAATCCAATTTTTCTTCCAGTTTATCCCACCAGAATTTTTTCAGCAGGTACACGCAAATAATGAGTACTACAAACAGAACGATTGTTGGCAATTGTTGTCTGAAAACCACATACATGGGTAATATCACCAAGGCAGTTTGAGCGATGATACCTATAAAGACATTGAACATGTCCATTTTAAAATCCTTGTTCTTTTTAAAATCGGGATTTTCTTTGAGGATCTTTTCTTCAATAGGTTTCCAGAAACCCCAGGGGCGTACGTTGGTATAGAATTTTTTGAGTATGGCTTCCTCTGTAGGGGGTGCAGAATAAGTTCCGACCAGACACCCGATTATTGAGGTCGCCAGCAGTACGGGGAAATAATACAGATCAAGGGTTCCGGGCAAAAGGGAAGGCAAGATAAGGGCAGGAATCATTCCCGCAAGCATGCCCCAGAAAAAACCTTCTCCATTGAATCTCCACCAGTGCCATTTCAGGATGTTTGCCACGACATAGCTTCCAAACAGGGCGGAAACAAGCCACTGCAAAATGGAGTTCACATCCTGTACAAAGAAACCCAGGATCACACTAACCACTACAACGATGATACCGGAGCCGTAGTTCATTAATTTTATTTGATTTTGACTGACGTCCTTTTTTTTGTAGTTCAGATAGATATCGTTAATGATATAAGCCTGTGCAGCATTTAGCGTACCTGCAAAAGTGGACATAAAGGCCGCCAACAATCCGGCGAGCAGGAGTCCGAGTAAACCAACAGGTACGAATTCTTTTATGGCGGAAGGGAGGATCAGTTCAAAATCGATCGTTCCGGCGGCTGTTAACAGATCCAGTTTTTCATAATAGATCAGAGCAAGGGCAGCAAAACCGGCGATCATCAAATAGCGTATCGGCATCAAGATCACAGAAACAAAACCACTCATTTTTGAGGCCTCCTGTGGATTCTTGGTCGACAGAATTTTTTGCATATCATAGTTGGGTGCCGGACCGGCCAAGCTGACAAGAATTCCTTTAAAAACCATCATCATAAAGAAAAAAGTGAAGAGCTCATAACCATCAGACCTTATTTTATCATTTACCTGGGGAATAATTTCAGTCCAGTTCATGTTCAACTCCCATCCAAAAAATGGACTCATCCAGCCTTCAGGAACGTTCAGGGCATTTTCACCAACTGCCACAAATCCCAGATAACCGATAATCAGTGCCGCAACTGTCATGATACTGAACTGGATCACATCGGCCCAAACGATACCGGACATACCTCCGAGCAGGGAATAAAACACGGCAAACAGGGTAAATATGATTCCATAAAAATGGGGTACATATGCAGGTGCTATATCAAAAGGAATGTAATTCTGAACCATCTCCCAGGGGATAAAGATCTCGACAAATTTTCCGAGCCCTATAAAACCATAGGCTAAAAATCCGAGACAGCTCAGCAAGGCAAAAAGTACCACAATGGTATGGGAAAGTTTTCCTCCTTTTCCAAAGCCAAACCGGGTTTGGATCCATTCCGCGCCGGTAGTTGCATTGGATCTCCTCAGCCATTTAGACAGATAAACCATCAGGAAAATCTGGTTGAACACCGGCCACAACCAAGGTATCCAGGCGCTTTTTATACCATAGACGAACATGAGGGTAACAAGCCAGATGGTGCCTGAGATATCGAACATACCCGAAGCATTGGAAAGGCCTAACAAATACCAGGGTATTGATTTTCCTCCCATTAAATAATCATCTTTGCTTCTTTGTGCCCTTTTTCTCATGATAATTCCGATTACCACGATGGCAACCAGATAGGCCAGGATGATCAGGAGATCGACTGTGTGAAGTAATTCCAAGGTTTAGTATTTTATTTGGTTAATATCTTTTAAGAATAATGTTTTCGGTAATGCTTTAAAGTCCTTAAAATCCTTTTCTGAGGGATGGCCTTTAAAAGGCATATAATGGTGTGAAGTCCGGTGGTTTCTCCACATCAATACCCAGGAAATACCTGAATTTTCAATAGCAGGATACAAAACTTCTGTAAACCATTTTTCTGTAGGTATTTTTTCCAGCCCGGTCTCTGTAAAAGCGTAGAGTTTATTTTTTTTGTCTGCAATGGATTTCATCAGTTCCACATCCTGTTTCACAGATTTTATATAATCTGCTGCGTCGTTGCGGTCATAGATATCAATTCCGAAGATATCGACAAAGTCATCGCCGGGATAATATTTCAGGTACTCGTCTCCGGGATTGAGTTTGTTGGGAGAATAGGCGTATAACAAATGATGCACCTGATGAACATCTCTTAATTGTTCTACCGTATCCTGCCAAAGTCTGATATAATCCTTAGAAGTACAGTTGGGGTCACCCCACCAGAACCAGGCGCCGTTCATTTCGTGAAAGGGCCTGAAGACAACCGGAATCTTTTCTCCCTGGTATTCGAGCGCATTTAAAAAATTGGCAACGCGTTTTACCCACAATTCATATTTTACCCTTTCTTCCCCACCTTTTAAACACTGAGCAACCGCAGGGGTCTTGTCCCAGGAGTCGCCTCCCGTTACGGGATTATCCAAATGCCAGCTGATGGTAATGATCCCTCCTTTGGCATGGGCATCGATGATCAATTTTCTCATGTTATCAAAAGGAACACTATCCAGATTGTCCGGACTGTCAAGTTCAATTCCTCCAATATCAAAACCGAAAACTGCGGGAAAGTCGCCAAGCACCCTGTAAACATCACTATCGATCTTATCCGGATGGTCTTTGTGTTTCCAGCCTATCCCATAAGAACTCGCATCCTGATGTCCGATAGCAAAACCCTGTTTGGAAATGGCCTGTAATTTTTTTGATAACAAAATGGCTGAGGCCGTTGCCTTTTTGTCGACAAGAGGCGCAAGGTTATTGGATTGTGACCACAAACCAATGTATGACAGCAGGGTAAAGACAAGCAAAAAAAGGCTCAGTGCTTTATTTCTAAACCCAGGAAAAAGCGGAAAGATATTTTTCATTTATACAGTAATGACTTATTCTAAGGGGGAACAAAAAACTTCCGGCCGGGGTTTTCCTGAAGCGTATCAAAATTAGGGAATAAGTCCATATTCAGGCAATATTAAATTGTCATTTAACAATCAAATATTGAAAGGAAGGGACAATAAAACATGAATTTATACCATACCTATAGGGAAAGTTGACCAAGATCATCTTTTTTATTGACCGTGGTCATTGTTTTTGGTTTGGAAAGTGGGTAGCTTCGAAATAAAAATCATGAAAATGAAATAGTTGCTATGAACTATGAAAAGGGAAGTGATTTTTAGAAGATTTTACTTTAAATAAAATAACAATGAAAACTTTATTTAATGTGTTTTTAGGTATTTATTTATTCGTTGCCGCAAATGCAGTTGCAATGATGGCTTTAATGACTGTGATGATCATTAAAAATCTGATTTCATAAGGCCGGAATATTGGTAACGAATGGAGGAAACTTTACTGGTTGAACCTGATTTTTAATCGGAATAATTATATTTATCATTATTTCGACAAATTGTTCATGAAGTTAAGGGATTACAATATATTTGGAATTATTGGGTTTTATTTAAAAGAAAAAAATATACACTTTATGAAAAATGTATTGAAATTAATTTTTGGAATTTTTATCCTGAGCAGTTTGTTTATCGGTTGTAGCGATGATGACGATGAGAATTCCGACAAAACAAATCAGTTAAAGGTTGAAGATCAGTCCTATGATTTGGGATCAGGGATGCTCATCAATTTGGGAGCTGACGAAGAAGAAATGGTGCAGTATAAAGGTTATCTCCAGGTTGTGGCTCTGGTTTCAGATGGGATAGATCTGATCAATGAAACCGGCAGTGGACCCTTGTTGCTTCTTCAGGTATTTTCATCTACAGCATCTTCTTTAGATACTGGAGATTACACATTTGACAATACACCCCCCTTTGAAGTGAGAACCTTCGCGGGAGGCGGATACACACTGAATTTTGATACGGATGACGATGACATTGATGATTTGGACGATATAATAGAAATTGTTTCAGGTACAATTTCGGTGAACAAGAATGGAAGTCGATATAAGATCAGTGCTAAATGTAAGGATAAGAACGGAAAAACCGTAACCGCTTATTATGACGGATCACTTATTTATGTAGACTTATCAGCAGGAACCTTGCAGAAGCCGAAGTTTATAAAGTTATTAGATTAACCCTTTGAAACCCCTCAACTGTTCTGTTCGCAAACAGGAAATCAGGGTAAACAAGTAAATTGAAGATAAATAAAATCGACAGAGACCGTCTCACTACTGAGGCGGTTTTTTTGTTCATACCCCTGAATTATATCGATTAAAAACTATCTTTATTTCAGATTGTAAAAAGTCCTGGGTATAATACATGTTAAAAAGAGAGATCACAAAATGGGATTTGGTCTTATTAATGATCAATACCATAGTAGGTGCGGGAATTTTTGGTTTACCTTCCAAAATATTCAGCCTGTCTGGCGTTTACAGTCTGCCGGCTCTGTTTTTATGCGCACTCATCGTTTTTATTCTGGTGCTCAATTTTGCCGAAGTCGGAAGCAGGTTCGATAAGACCGGAGGTCCGTATCTCTACATCTACAGTGCTTTTGGCAGAATTCCTGCCTTTGTTGTCGGGTGGCTCATGCTTCTCACCAGGATTGCAGCCTATGCAGCATTGATCAATCTTTTTGTGACCTATTTAAGTTTTTTTAATCCGATTTTTATATTACCTGCATACCGAAATACGCTCATGGTTGTAATCACCCTGATCTTGACCTGGCTCAATTACCGCGGTGTAAAAAACTCCACCTTGTTCAACAGTTATTTCGCTGTTGCAAAAATAATTCCCCTTTTTATTTTCATAGTGGTTGGCTCATTTTATTTAAAGCCGGAACTCTTTGATCTGGGTCAGACTCCACCTCCGCTAACGGATTTTTCCGCTTCCGTATTGATTCTGATCTTTGCTTTTACCGGATTTGAAGCGGTGCTTATCAATACCGGGGAGATCAGAGACCCGCGTAAAAACATTCCTTTTGCATTGGTAGTTTCCATGGTTTTTGTTACTGTTTTCTATGCAATGATCCAGTTTGTAAGTATAGGTACCTTGCCGGGCCTGGCCGACTCAGAGAGACCCATCACCGATGCTGCACAAGTGTTTATGGGACCCGCGGGGGGTCTTTTGATCACGATCGGCGCCCTGGTGTCTATTGGCGGCGCGATGAATGCCATGATGTTGATGGGTTCAAGATTACCTTTTGCTCTGAGTGAAGAAGATCAATTCCCGAAATTCTTCGGCAAACTTCACCCCAAATTTCATACGCCTGTTAATTCAATACTGCTGTTTGCGTTTGTAACCCTCATTGTCTCTCTGACCGGATCTTTTACTTATGCCGTTTCAATTACAGTGATCAACAAGGTACTTGTTTTTGTAATGGTGAGTGCCGCCATGATCAAACTGCGAAAAGCTGACAAAAACAAAACAAATTATTTCAAACTCCCATATGGATTTGTATTTGCATTTTCAGGAATCGCAGCGTCCATTTGGTTGCTGGCCGGATCTGAAATAAAGGAGCTCTATGATGTTCTCATTGCAATTGCTGCCGGAATAATCTTGTATATCATTTTCGGGTTTATAAAACAAGAAAAAGAAAAGTAGGCAACATTGAACAGGCAGCCTTCTTTTTCAAAAATCTTCTGTCTTCACTTGCACGATTTGTTTGTTCCGCCACAAAAAAGCGGGTAGGACGAATGAAAAATCATTTTTTTTACTGAACTTTGAGTATAAAATCCGTCTATGTTGAGGTTTTTCTTCGCTGTACTCTTTTTTCTATTTCTCATTTCCTGTGGTAAAGATGCTCAAAAAATACAGCCGGCCAGGACCACCATCACTGAATCTGTTTATGCCTCAGTTACGGTGCAGCCTGACAGTTTATACCGGGTATTTGCCGTTGTGAATGGGATTCTGGATAAGATTTTAGTTCAGGAGGGAAGTGTTTTTAGAAAAGGAGAACCTTTATTTGAGATCATCAACAACAGTCCGAAACTAAATGCGGACAATGCAAAGCTCAGCCTGGAACTGGCCAGGGAAAATTTTCGCGGCAGAGATGCATTACTCAGCAACATAAGAAAGGAAATAGAAGCTGCTCAACTTAAATATTATAATGATTCCATTAATTTTTTCAGACAAAAGAATCTCTGGGAACAAAAAGTTGGTTCGAAAGGAGAATTTGACTCCAAAAAACTGGCCTTTGAGCTCTCTTCAAATAATTTAGAATTACTGAAAAGCAGATACATTCAAGTAAAGAACGAACTGGAAACGCAGTTAAAACAGGCCGAGAACAATTACAAAAATGCCTTGAGCAGCTCGGGTGATTTTACCGTCAGCGCAATGATCAACGGCAAAGTATATGCTGTCCACAAAGAGCAGGGTGAAATTGTAAATACGCTTGAACCTCTCGCTACAGTGGGCAGCCAAGATAAATTTGTCATTGAAATGCTGGTGGATGAAGTGGATGTGGTAAAAATATCACAGGGGCAACAGGTTGTTGTTAGCCTGGATGCCTACCCCGATAAATTGTTTTCGGCAAAAGTACGCAGGATCTACCCCAAAAAAGATGAAAGAAACCAGACATTTAAGGTAGAGGCACTTTTTGAGGTAAATCCGGAAGTCCTTTACCCGGGTTTGTCGGGAGAGGGAAATATTCATATCTCCAGCAAAAAAGAGGCGCTTGTTATTCCTAAACAATTTTTGATTGGAAAGGATAAAGTCATTACAGACGGGGGTATAGTGCAAATTGAAACAGGATTGCAAACAATGGACAGTATTGAGGTTTTATCGGGTATTACCCCAGAAACCTGGATCTATCTTTCTGAAAAATGATCAACCGGAAAGTCATCTTAAACATTGCAAAAACACATCTGCTCACCAAATACAAGCAGACCATCGTGGCTGCCCTGGGGGTAACTTTTGGGATCGGATCCTATATCACCCTGTCCGGGTTTATGACAGGCCTCAATGGCATGCTCGATGACCTGATCCTGAACCAGACCCCGCATATCCATATCTATAACGAGATTCAACCCTCTGAAAAACAACCCATCGCCTCGTTTGATGAATTTAAAAATACTTTTAACGTAGTCCATTCGGTAAAGCCCAAACAGACCCAAAAGAAAATTCACAATGCCCTGCCATTGATGAATTATTTAAACCGGGATCCTAAGGTGCGTGGGGCTCTTGCCCAGGTAAAGGTGCAGATATTTTATATTGCGGGCTCCATTGAGATCGGTGGAAATCTTACAGGGGTAGATGTCATGAAGGAAGCAGAACTGTTTAATTTTAATGATTACATACTTCAAGGTACTGCTGCAGATTTGAAGAACAATGACAACGGGATTTTACTGGGTATCGGACTTGCAAAAAAAATGTCGCTGGAAATTGGCGACAGGGTGCAGATCAGCACGATCAGGGGAGAGATCTTTCCCCTTAAAATAGTGGGTTTTTACCAGAGTGGAATCGGTGATATTGACAATATACAGAGCTTTGCTAATTTAAAAACCGTACAGCGGATTTTAGGTGAACCAGAGAATTATGTTACTGATATTAATGTGAAACTTCACGATATAGAACAGGCACTGCCCTTGTCAAAACGGATTGAACAACAATTTAAACTCAGGGCGATTGATGCAAAAACGGCCAATGCGCAGTTTGAAACAGGGACACAAATTCGTAACCTGATTACCTATGCAGTATCGGCCACCCTGCTGATCGTTGCCGGTTTTGGAATTTACAATATACTGAATATGCTTATCTATGAAAAAATGAACGACATCGCCATACTGAAAGCCATTGGTTTTTCGGGTAAAGATGTGCAGCTCATTTTTCTGAGCCAGGCCATGATCATTGGTATTATCGGAGGTGTTTTGGGCTTGTTGTTGGGGTATTTTCTCCTGATAACGATAGATCAGGTGCCTTTCAAAACAGAAGCCCTTCCAACGATCACCACGTTTCCCGTGAATCATAACATCATCTTTTATATCATTGGTATCTGTTTTGCCTTGTTATCCACATTTTTTGCCGGATATTTTCCTTCGCAAAAAGCGAAAAAAACAGACCCTGTTAGAATCATTACCGGACAATAAAGTTTACTATGGAGAAAGTCCTGGAGGCAAGACATATTGACAAATATTTTAAGAAACCGATTCTGTTTCAGGTTTTAAAGGATATCAATTTCAGTGTTGCAAAAGGAGAATTTGCTACCATAATGGGGAAATCAGGTTGTGGCAAGTCGACCTTGCTATACATTTTATCAACAATGGATACAGATTATGAAGGTCAGTTGTTTTTAAATGAAGAATTAATAACCGGACAATCGCCAAACAAACTCGCTTACCTCCGCAACAAACATATTGGTTTTGTGTTTCAGTTTCATTATTTGCTCGCGGAATTTTCTGTACTTGAAAATGTAATGCTCCCGGCCAAAAAACTGGGTGAAAAGTCAGTGATGGACATAGAAAAAGAAGCCATACAAAAATTAGGCGTTCTGGGGATTGAACATCTGGCAAAAAAAAAAGCTTCTATGATTTCCGGAGGAGAAAAGCAGCGGGTTGCGATTGCCCGTGCCCTGATCAACAATCCTTCCCTGCTCATGGGTGATGAACCCACAGGGAATCTTGACAGCCATAATTCTGACAATGTCCTGTCCATTTTCAGGCAATTGCGTGAAGACTATGGCCTGTCACTTCTGATCGTAACGCATGACAAGGATTTTGCCGACAAAAGTGACCGGATCATCACAATGGAGGATGGCCGTATCCTCATTTGAGCCAGTCAGAATTTTTAGCGTACAGACACGAAAAAATCTGAAAATCAGCTGAATTGGATAATACGAACCGGATTTTGACGTTATAGAATAATTGCCATGAAAATTATTTCCTTATGCAGCACCAAACCAATTCAGCCTACAGATTCTCTTTGTACAGAAATCTCACCTATTTTGATCAACCGGATGTGGCTATAGATATAAACCAGCTTTATGAGATCATAAAAGAAGGTTACCTGGAGAAGGAGATAATAACCTTGCGAAAAGTGTGCAGCAATGAAGAGATTTGCGACAAAATTTTAAGAGGGCATATACCTGCTGTAACCCTAAGCGGTATTTTTGGGGCGAGGAATGTCAGCGGTTTGATAAAGCACAGCGGGCTGATCCATATGGAACTGCCAGTTACGGAACATCATGAAACATTTTTTTCGGAGATGTGTAAGGATGTTTATACTTATCTGGCTTATCGAAATCCCCTTGGAAACGGGCTTAAAGTCGTTGTCAAGATCAGGGAATCTGCAGAAACCCATTTGGATCAGTTTCTGGCTCTTGAAACCTATTACAAAACAAAATTTGGCATTGAACCGGTGCCTGACAGCAAAGAGGTAAGCCATACGATGCTGCTTTCACATGATCCGGGAATTTATTGCAATCCTGATGCGAAGGTTTTCCATGAAGTTTTTGAAGCACAAAAACCCGAAATGAAGCTCTCCTACAAAGCAGAAGAAAACAAACTGAAAATACATTTTGCCGATAAAACCAGAGAGTTACAGGCAGATCAGCTGAAAATGCCAGCTGTACACAGAAGACCAAAGATCCGATTCATGCAATAAAACAGGCTTTAGATCCTGCCTGCGCTGCAGTTTTTTTTAATTTTTCAATCCCATTTAACTTTTTTTACAAATATTCCGGCTGTCAGCCCGAACAGCACACTTCTTGTGTATTCATTACCTCTGCTTGTTACCGCCATTTTCTGAAAAGCCACTTAAAGGATAAAAAAAAACAAGACAAAATATTATTTTGTACTTTTATAACTGATTTAAAAAGTTTACGATTGGTTTGCGTGCTGCTTACATTTACAAAGAATTACAGGGGAATCTTTTTCCTCCGGGAGTTAAAAAGTATTTTTTGAAAAAGACATTTAAAGAGATCTGTTTATTTTTGCTGTTCATCCTCAGTCTGTTGCCTGTTTTGAATGCCCAGGACCTCGACCCGAGAGCCTATGTCAAAGTGCCTGTAAACGCAAATATAATCACAACAGGCATGTCATTATTAGATGGTGATGTCCTTCTTGATCCGACTGTCCAGATTGAGGACCTTGAGGCAAGTGCTCAAACTTTATCCGTTGGAGCTGGGCGAACATTTAGTTTTTTTGGTCAATCAGCACAAGTTTTTGCAGTACTTCCTTATTCTTGGGCCCAGCTGTCGGGAAAGGTTGAGGGGCTTGACAAAAGCCGAGATCTCAATGGTCTTTCTGACATGCGCCTGCGCTTTTCGGTCTTGTTACTGGGCGGTAAGGCTATAACAATAAGTGATATGTCAAAACCGCCACCCCGGACGATCATTGGAACCAGTGTGACGGTTATAGCACCGACCGGGGAATACACTTCAGAAAGACTCATCAATCTCGGAACCAACAGGTGGGCTATTAAACCGGAGATTGCCGTTACACAGCGTATAGGTACCCGCTGGATGATGGATTTGTATACGGGCGTTTGGCTTTTTACTGACAATGATTCCTTTTATCCCGGTTCATTTGAAAGGACACAGGACCCCTTGTATTCATTTCAGGGACATTTGAGCTACAATATCAATACACGAACCTGGGCTGCATTTGATGCGACCTACTATGTGGGTGGACAATCTGCCATAAATGATATATACAAAGACGACAGGCAATCCAATTCCCGGATTGGTGTTACCCTGTCTTTTCCTGTGGCCAAAAGAAATTCGGTTAAAGTTGCCTATAGCCAGGGGGCAATTATCAGATCAGGTGCCGATTTTAAAACCTTGAGTTTTGGGTGGAACTATACCTGGTTCGATAATAAAAGTCGTATCCTCCGATAAGAAAAATGGTGATTGTTTTATATGCAATTGGTAGAGTAAAATAAAAAAGTGCTCAGGATTATTTTAAGTACCCAGGCACAATCACTTACATACCCATACTGCTATCCGTACATTTTTTTGTAATAATCCAGGTATTGACCAGAGGTCACATTTTTTAACCAGGCTTCATTGCCGAGATACCAGTCGATGGTTTTTGACAATCCTTCTTCAAAAGTTACACTGGGTTTCCAGCCCAGTTCCCGATTCAGCTTGCTCGCATCGATGGCATAACGCCTGTCATGTCCGGCCCTGTCCTTGACAAAAGTGATCAGGCTGGCAGATTCTCCTTGGGTTCTGCTGAGTTTTTCATCCATAAGCTTACAAAGCAAATGGATCAGATCGAGGTTGGCCCATTCATTGAATCCGCCAATGTTGTAGGTTTCCCCGATCTTGTTGCTGTGAAAGATCAGGTCTATAGCGGCAGCGTGGTCCTGAACAAAAAGCCAGTCGCGGGTGTATTGTCCGTCACCATATACAGGTAAGGATTTTTTGATCTGAATATTGTGTATGAACAGGGGGATCAGCTTTTCAGGAAACTGATTGGCACCGTAATTATTGGAGCAATTGCTGATCACGAAGGGTAGGTGATAGGTATTGCCATAGGCTCTTACCAGATGGTCAGATGCAGCTTTTGAGGCCGAATAGGGTGATTGCGGGTCATAAGGTGTTTCCTCGGTAAACAGGCCTGTTTTCCCCAGGGAGCCATAGACCTCATCGGTAGAAACATGGTAAAAAAGTTTGTCCTGAAACTGGTCTTTCCAGATCTCACGGCAGGCATTGAGCAGGTTGGCAGTACCCAGTACATTGGTCTCAATAAAATCGTTTGGATGGGTAATAGACCTGTCAACATGGCTTTCTGCAGCCAGATGGATCACTCCGTCAAAGAGGTGTTCTTTAAAAAGTGTATCGATGAACCCGGCATCTTTTATATCACCCTTGATAAAATGATAATTTTTGTTGTGTTCAATATCCCTGATGTTCTCCAGATTTCCTGCATAAGTCAATGCATCTAAATTATAGATCTCATATTGAGGATATTTTTCAACAAAAAGACGAACGACATGTGAGCCTATAAAACCGGCGCCTCCTGTAATGACAATTTTCTTCATTTTCTTTTGGGGTAATTTTTACTTTTCAGTTCGGGTTATTTATTTTTTCAATTCTTTTCTTGTTTCAGCTGCCATTTCCAGGCAGAGGCCAGTGCATCCGCCAGACTCAGCTTAGCCTGCCAGCCAAGCTCACGGTTTGCCAGGGTGGTATCGGCATAGGCGGCAGTAATATCCCCTTCACGCCGGCCGACGATCTTATAGTTCAACTGTTTTTCCGAAACCTTCACAAAGGTTTTGATCAGTTCCAATACAGAGCTTCCTTTTCCTGTACCTATATTAAAGGCTTCAAAATTTGCTTTGTTCTTCTTGTTTATCAACCTGTCCAGTGCGGCTACATGTGCCTCTGCGAGGTCGACCACGTGGATATAATCTCTTATTGCAGTACCATCAGGAGTTGGATAGTCAGCACCGAATACAGAAAGCTCTTTTCTAATACCGGCAGCAGTCTGGGTAACGAAAGGCACCAGATTCTGGGGAACGCCCAGGGGCAACTCCCCAATGAGCGCACTGTCATGGGCTCCGATCGGGTTAAAATAACGCAAGGCAATCACGTTCAAGTTATCTGCTTTTGATACGTCACGCAAAATATCTTCACCAATCTGCTTGGTCTTGCCATAAGGTGATTCTGCAGGTTTGATCGCGGCATTTTCCGTAATTGGCAAGGTGTCTGCCTGTCCGTAAACAGTACATGATGAACTGAAAATCAGGCCCTCAATTTTATAGAAAACCATTTCTTCCAAAATATTCATCAGAGAGATCAGGTTGTTCTGGTAGTATAACAGGGGCTTTTCAACACTTTCACCAACAGCCTTTGAAGCCGCAAAATGGATAATTCCCTGTATGGAATGTGATTTAAAAAACTGTTTTACTTCAGCTTTTTTCTGCAGGTCCATTTGCACAAATTCAGGGCGAATTCCCGTAATCGCCTGAATGCCGTCCAGTACCTCAATCCGGGAGTTTGACAGGTCATCGATAACGATCACTTCAAAACCCTTTTCCTGCAAGGCCACAACCGTATGCGAGCCTATATAGCCTAATCCGCCGGTTACTAATATTTTCATGCTTTATCCTTCATAAAATTCAGTACTGTACTGATGATGTAATCCTGTTGTTCTTTTTCAAACTCAGTATGCATCGGTAAAGACAAAACCGTGTGGACAAGCGTATTGGTCACCTTGAAATCTTCATCTTTAAAACCGTAGCCTTTATATGCCTCCTGTCTGTGCAGGGGTACAGGGTAATAAATGGCATTCGGGATATCTTTTTCCAGCAAATGCTGGTGCAGGGCATCTCTTTGACCGTTGGTGATCTGCAGGGTGTATTGATGAAAAACGTGGCAATCGCAGGTATCACATATATCACCGCAGGATTTTGCCTTTGGCGTAATGATATATGGATGACTTCGAAAAGCTTCATTATAAACCCGGGCCGCCTGCCTTCTTTTTCTGTTATAATCGTCGAGATGGGGTAATTTAACTTTCAGAACGGCTGCCTGTATTGTGTCCAGGCGGGAATTCACGCCAATTGCATCGTAATAATATCTTTTGTACATGCCATGATTCACAATGCCCCTTAATTTATGGGCCAGATCATCATTGTTGGTCATTATGGCACCACCATCGCCGTAGCAACCCAGATTTTTGGAAGGGAAAAAGGAAGTTGTTCCTATATCGCCCATAGTCCCGGCTTTCTTTTTGCTCCCGTCTTTGAAAGTGTATGTAGCTCCAATGGCCTGTGCATTGTCTTCAATGACAAACAAGTTATGTGTTTTGGCGATCTCCAAAATCTCTTCCATATTGGCACACTGACCAAACAGATGCACGGGTACGATCGCCTTTGTTTTGGGACCTATCGCTTTTTTTAACGCTTCCGTATTGAGGTTAAAAGTATCTTTATCAACATCAATAAGAACGGGAACCAGCTGTAACAAGGCGATTACTTCCACAGTAGCAGCAAAAGTAAAATCGACGGTTATCACCTCATCGCCCGGCTCCAGACCCAGTGCCATCATGGCGATTTGCAGGGCATCCGTACCATTGGCACAGGGAATAACATGTTTTACCTGTAAATAATTTTCAAGGTCCTTTTGAAAGATTTTTACCTCGGGTCCATTGATAAATGCAGTGGAATTAATTACACCTGCAACAGCCCCGTCAATCTGATCTTTGAGATCTAAGTACTGACTTTGCAGGTCAACCATTTGGATTTTCTTCATTTTTAAAACAATTTGGTTCGGTCCATACTGACAGACAAAAATACAAATAAATTGTGCCTGAAGGCGCTTATTTTATAAATTAGCAGTCGGATGAAATTTTTTTACAACATAACTGTTTTCCTGGCTGATTTATTGTTGAAGGCCATTGCTTTATTCGACCCAAAGATCAAATTATTTGTGGAGGGGAGAAGGGAAACTTTTGCCAGGTTAAATGAAGCAATCTGCAGGGAGGATCGGGTGATCTGGTTTCACTGTGCATCTTTGGGTGAATTTGAACAGGGCAGACCGATTATTGAGGCAGCAAAAACACAGTTCAAAGACCATAAGATCCTGCTAACTTTTTTTTCCCCTTCGGGTTATGAGGTTCGAAAAAACTACGCTATTGCGGATCTGATCGTCTATCTGCCCCTGGATAAAAAAAGTGAAGCCAAAAAGTTTGTTGCGATGGCGCATCCTTCCCTCGCCGTGTTTATTAAATACGAATTCTGGCCGAATATTTTGAATGAGTTGAAGAACGAGCAAATTCCCGTAATTCTGGTTTCGGGTATTTTTCGTCAGGATCAGGCATTTTTTAAGTTTTATGGTGGCTGGATGAGAAGCACCTTACATTCATTTTCTCATTTTTTTGTCCAGAACGAAAACTCCAAGGCACTTTTGCAGGAAATGGATTTTAAAAATGTTACAGTAAGTGGTGATACCCGATTCGACCGGGTTTTTGCTATTTCTCAGCAAGACAACAACCTTGATTTTATCGAAGCCTTTGTCGGGAACCAATACACCCTGGTAGCAGGCAGCACCTGGCCCGGTGATGAAGAACTGTTGGTTAAATACATAAATGACGATCCGGGCACGGATGAAAGATATATTATTGCCCCGCATAATATCAATGAAAAAGCCATTCTGGAATTAAAAGATTCGATTAAAAAGAAAACGGTATTGTATTCTGAAAAAGAGCTGAAAGCAAATGCCCGGGTTTTTATAGTCGACACCATCGGTATACTCAATAAAGTTTACAGTTATGGGGATGTTGCCTATGTTGGGGGAGGTTTTGGAAAAAGTGGCATTCACAATGTACTGGAACCGGCTGCTTTCGGATGCCCGCTGATCATTGGGCCGAATTATCAGAAATTCCGGGAGGCTGTTGACCTAGTCGAAAATCGCGCCTGCGAAGTGATTACAGATCAGTATGCGCTAAAACATTGTCTTGACAAGCTGAGATCTGATGAAACATTGCGTTTGAAAAAGGGTAGGACAGCAAAGAGTTATGTACAGGAAAATACAGGGGCAACAAAAATTATTATGGATTACATGAAGCATATTTTAAAGTAATAGGGTTAAATTAGCAAGATGAATAAAGAAGAACTAAGCGAAAAACTAAACGATTTTTTTCAGGTGATTTTTGAAAAAGAATTGATCGATGAAATTTTAGAGGTTGGTACCTATAAAATGGTCAAAGAAAATGAATTGTTAATTGATATTGACGAAAAGTTTGACAAGATACCGCTCCTGTTGACTGGAGCTATCAAAATAAGCAGGGAAGATAAGAACGGAGATGAGATCGTGCTCTATTTTCTGGAAAGAGGAGATACCTGTACGGTGTCTTTTGGAAACGGTCTTGGCCTTACTAAAAGCAAGATCAGGGGTGTTGCCGAAAAGGATTCGGAATTGATCTTACTTCCAATCAGCAAACTGGATGAGTGGATGGTAAAATACGAATCCTGGAGAACCTTTGTTATTGACAGTTACAACATTCGTATCAATGAGATGTTTGAAGCGATAGATACCCTGGCCTTCATGAATATGGAAGATCGCATTTTCAAATATCTGCGCGATAAGGTAAAAATATTGAGAGACCCCATGCTCAGCACCACCCATCAGGAAATTGCAACGGATCTGCATACTTCCAGAGTTGTGGTGTCAAGGCTTTTAAAGCATCTGGAGAACGAGGGGAAGATCAGGTTGTACCGAAACCGGATAGAGGTTTTAGACTATTGATGCGTAACAATTGTTACTAAATAAAATCAGAAAAGGCTTATATTTACTACATAAACCGGAATTATGGATTTTATCTTACAACCCTGGCCCTGGTATGTTGCTGGTGTGCTTATCGCATTCTGCATGTACCTCATGTTTTATTTTGGAAAACATTTTGGAGTTTCTTCCAACCTTGAAACCATGTGCGCCATGTCGGGTGCCGGAAAATTTATCGATTTTTTTAAGTTCGACTGGAAGAAGAATATCTGGAATCTGGCCTTTGTATTGGGCCTGGTGATAGGCGGCTTCATTGCAAACCAATGGCTGATGCCGGACCAGACCATAGCGCTGAATCCAAAAACGGTTGAAGACCTGGCTCAAATAGGAATTGAAAATGCAGGTTCAGGCTTTTTGCCTGAAGAAATATTTGGAATGGAAGCACTATTTTCGGTTAAGGGATTTTTGATCCTGCTCACTGCCGGTTTGCTGATAGGTTTTGGTTCCAGGTATGCAAGTGGCTGTACTTCAGGACATGGTATTGTTGGGTTGAGCAGTCTGGCACGTGAATCATTTATTGCCGTTGCCGGTTTTTTTATCGGAGGTTTGATCATGACCTGGCTTATTCTACCCTTTTTATTCTAAATATTTTATAAATGAAAAATCTAAAATATTTACTGGTTGGTGTGCTCTTCGGGATAACCCTGAGCAAGGCAGAGGTTATTTCCTGGTTCAGGATCTACGAGATGTTTAAACTGCAGTCATTTCATATGTTCGGAGTTATTGGCACAGCGGTTGTGCTTGGCTTTTTTATTATAAGAGGATTCAATAGAAAAGTACTAAAGTCAGCCACAGGAGCAATGGTTCGTGTGGAAGAAAAAAAGAAAGGTACACCCAGGAATCTGATAGGCGGCATAATCTTTGGTCTTGGCTGGGCTCTGGGAGGCGCTTGTCCCGGACCTATATTTATCCTTGTTGGTAAAGGGGTTGTCTCAATCCTGGTGGTCCTATTTGGAGCCTTACTGGGAGCCTTACTCTACCATATCCTCAAATTCAAACTACCCCATTATGTTTTTCGGTCGCCCAATAAAAAAACATAATGTACCTTTGCATTTCATAAGTTAAGATTTATTTTTTTTCAATGCTGACAGATCAATTCGGAAGAAGGATTACCTATCTCAGGTTAGCGGTCACAGACCGTTGTAATCTGCGTTGTCAGTATTGTATGCCGGCACATGGAATTGATATTGTCGACAGGCATGAATTGCTAAGCTATAAGGAGATGTACAGGATCGTCAGGATACTCAGCGAACTGGGTGTTGACAAGGTGCGTCTCACGGGCGGTGAACCCTTTGTAAGGAAAGACTTTATTCATTTTCTGGAATCACTTTCCTTCAATGATAAACTTAAAGAGATCAATATTACTACCAACGGAGCGCTTATTGCAAATCATATTCCTGCTCTTGAAAGCATAGGCATTCACGCAATAAACCTCAGCCTGGATACGCTTCAAAAAGAAAGGTTTAAGTTGATCACGAGAAGGGATGTTTTTGATGAAACATATCAAACGTTCTTGCTCCTGTTAAAGAGCAAACTCAAGCTCAAACTCAATGTGGTAATCCAGTCCGGTGTAAATACCGATGAAATTCTCCCGTTTGTTGAACTTACCAAATACAATGATGTTGCAGTCCGGTTTATTGAAGAAATGCCCTTTAATGGCATCGGAATAAGAAATACTGAAGTCCTTTGGAATTTTGACAGAATTCTGAAAGAGATTCGCAGCAAACACAGCAATTTAATCCCATTAGTTTCTGATAAAAGCTCGACTTCTATTAATTATAAAATTGAGGGGTATAGCGGAAATTTCGGAATAATTCCGGCTTTTACGCGCACAATTTGTTCGGATTGTAACAGGATCAGGATCACTTCAACAGGTTTGTTTAAGAACTGCCTTTTCGATGAAGGCGTATTCAATTTACGTGATTTTATGCGGGCCGAGGCGAGCGATGCTGAGATAAAAGAAATTTTTATTCAAACTGTTTCCAAAAAACCCAAAAACGGATTTGTGGCTGAGGCCGGAAGAAAAGATCGGAATGTATCCGAAAGCATGTCTACCATTGGCGGTTAAAAATTTACTGTATGTCCGGAGTGTGTGATCTTTCCAATGAAAATATAGGGGTTGAAATGGCCCTGGCCATCGTCCTTGACAATTCGGTAAATTTTGGGACTGAAAAGACAGAACTTACCCGATCCTTCAACAGGGTTTTAAAAGAAGCTGTTTTTGCCGACCGCGATTTTCCTCCTTTCGATCGGGTGAGCATGGATGGTATTGCCATCCGGTTCGATTCTTTTCAGGCCGGAAACAGAAAGTTTCTGATCGAAGGAATACAGCCTGCAGGTTCGGCACAAAAAACCTTGATAAACAAAGACCAGTGCATAGAAGTGATGACCGGGGCAGTTCTGCCGGCCCATACAGATACAGTAATTCCATATGAGCAGGTGTTCATTGAAAACAACACGGCAACAGTTCAGATTGATGAAATTAAAAAACTGCAGAACATTCATCCCCGGGGTTTGGACAGAAAAAAAGCGGATAAACTGATATCTGAAGACCGGCTTATTTCACCTGCCGAAATCAGTGTACTGGCCACAGTAGGTAAACACGAGGTCGTGGTTGCCAGACAGCCTAAAGTGATGATCATTTCAACCGGCGATGAACTTGTTGAAGTGGACAGCAGCCCCCTGAACCATCAAATTCGGAGAAGCAATGTATATGCCCTTAAGGCGCTGCTGAAAGGATGGAATCTTGAATCGGACCAGGTTCACCTCCGCGATGATAAAGCACAGCTTAAAGAAAAGCTTGCCGGGATCATTGAGAATTACGATGTGTGCATTTTCAGTGGGGCAGTGAGCAAAGGCAAGTTTGATTATTTGCCGGAAGTGCTGGATGAACTTGGAGTAATTAAAAAGTTCCACCGGGTAAACCAGCGTCCGGGTAAACCTTTTTGGTTCGGAAAAAAAGGCCAAAAAACTTTCTTTGCCTTCCCCGGAAATCCGGTTTCTACCTATCTCAACTGCATCAAATATTTTTATCCCTGGTACAGAAAATCGATGGGTTTGTCCTTTGCCTTTGAAGCAAAAGCTGTTTTGGAAGAGGACTTCCAGTTTAATCCGCCATTGACTTATTACCTGCAGGTTGAGGTATTGAATAAAGAAGGATTACTTTATGCAAAACCCATAGCAGGACATGGTTCGGGTGATCTGGCCAATCTGCTTGAATGCAATGCCTTTTTAGAATTGCCGGCTGAAAGGAGCTGCTTTAAAAAAGGCGAAGCTTTTCCGGTACTTTTTTACCGATAGTATCTACATTTGTGTGTGATTGCCTGGAAGGAACAGGCCTTAAAAATGATCTGATATATGAATAAAGATTTTTCCCATATCGATAAAAACAACCAGCCAAAAATGGTTGATGTCAGCGATAAATTAATCTCAAAAAGGACTGCAACGGCACAGGCTACCATGTTTCTTGGCAGGGAAATAGTCGGTCATTTTAACAACAAGGAACTCACCACAAAAAAAGGACCTGTTTTTCAAACAGCTGTTATCGCCGGAATTCAGGCGGTTAAAAGAACAGCAGAGCTTATTCCTATGTGCCATCCTTTGCACATTGATGGGGTACAGGTCGATATTCAGTTGCTTGATGAGGAGCAGATCGAGATCAGGTGTACAGTGACCATGGAAGGAAAAACCGGGGTGGAAATGGAGGCCCTTCACGGAGTGAGCACAGCAGCACTCACAGTTTACGATATGTGTAAGGCCATCTCGCACAACATGGTAATCAGAGAAATAAGACTCCTTGAAAAAAAAGGAGGAAAATCTGATTTTACGGCCTTGCCAAATGAGGGCAAAAAATAAACCGGTTCAGTTTCCTTTGCCGGTTTATCCAATAAAATGAAAACACTCAAAATCAATTATTATCCATTAGG
>JBFYPZ010000016.1:0-24496 GCA_041303035.1 Flavobacteriaceae bacterium | reverse complement strand
ATTGCAAAAACGAATGGAAACAGAACTTTTCCCTGGCGTGTTATTGTGCTGACCGAGAAAGATGCTCAGCTGCTTGAATCGAATCTGGTCTTTTTATTATCCAGGGAGACGGAACTTAAAAATACCGAATGGATCAAGCCCGGACGTGTTTCCTGGGACTGGTGGAATGCTTCCAATTTGTATGGCGTGGATTTTGAGGCGGGTTTAAATACGGATTCTTACAAATACTTTATCGATTTTGCCTCGAAAAATGGCCTGGAATACATTATTTTGGATGAAGGCTGGTCCCTGTCAACTCTGGATATTTCACAACCCAACAAAACGCTGGATCTATTTGAATTGATCCGTTACGGCAGGGAAAAGAACGTCCGCCTGATCCTCTGGGCCAGCTGGCGCGCTATTGAGAGCCAGTTCTTTGTATTGGCTAAGTACAAAGAGTGGGGGATTGCAGGCATAAAAGTAGATTTTATGGACAGGGCAGATCAGTGGATGGTCAATTTTTACGAACGGGTAGCACGCGAAGCGGCAGCCAATAATCTGCTTGTCGATTTTCACGGGGCCTTTAAACCCAATGGCCTGCACAGGGCCTTTCCGAATGTGGTTGCTTATGAGGGTGTTCAGGGGCTCGAATTCAACAAATGGGCAAAAACGGTTAGTCCCGAACACAACACGACCCTGCCTTTCATACGCATGGTTAGTGGGCCCATGGATTATACACCCGGTGCCATGCGAAATTACCAGTCGTTTGAATACAATCCCAGCCATATGCGTCCGGGAAGTCAGGGCACACGCTGCCATCAGCTGGCCATGTTCGTGATCTATGAGAGCGGTATTCAAATGCTTGCAGACAGCCCTTCAAATTATGAAAGGGAAAAAGAATCGACAGATTTTATAGCCTCCGTGCCCAATACCTGGGATGAAATAAAGGTGCTGGAAGCAAAGGTTGGAGAATACCTGCTCGTAGCCAGAAGAAAAGGGAATACCTGGTTTGTTGGCGGGATGAACAATGATACCGAAAGGGAGTTTACGATTAGCCTGCCTTTCCTTTCACCCGGGGAAAGGAAAGCGGTGATCATGCAGGACGGCATCAATGCCAACCGGTTTGCTGAAGATTACAAGCGCGTTGAAACGAATGTAAATAACAAGTCACAGATAAAGGTAAAAATGGCCAAAGGAGGCGGCTTTGTCATGCGGATAGAATAAGGCCTGAAGTATTTTATCAGGCATAAAGATCGTTTATGTCGCAGCCTGCAATTTCAACGAACAGCCTGGCGACCTTTTCCGTTACGGCAATAAAATACTTTTCACCTTTTTCTGCACTTGCCAGTTTTGGATTTCCAACCCCGGTATCTGCCGTGATCTGTGACCACTTTCTTTCCGACCAGGCCCAGCCTTCATTAAACTCTTTTATTTTATGCTTTTTCTCCTTTCCAATCCCGGCTTCTGCCATTGGCAGCACGAGTTCGGGTGCAAGGTATAGCAAAAGACTTGTTTCCATCTCGTCTGCGTGGTCGCCCATCTCATCAAAAAAGTCTTTTTTATCTAAAGCCTGATACCAGTTACAGGTGGACAGAAACATCTGCGGGTATTTGAGTCCGAGTTCTCTGATCAGGGTCTTGAAATCATTGCCTCCATGGCTGTTTAAAATGAGCAGTTTTTTGATGTTTTGACGGTTGAGCATTTCTATGATATCTGAAAGAATCGCCATTTGTGTGCTCGGATAGATATTGACGTCCAGTTTAATATCGGCTTGCCCTGTATTCACTCCGAAAGGAATGGTAGGCAAAACGATGATCTTTGCACCCTTATTCCAGGCTATTTCAGCGGCAGCGGCAGCGATGCGGTCAGCTTCGATCACATCCGTACCATAGGGCAAATGGTAATTGTGTGCTTCAGTTGCCCCCCAGGGCAGGATGGCCAGGTCAAAGGTTGTTTTCTGTATATTCTTCCAATTCGTTTCTGCTAAAATATAAGGTCTCATGGTTTTTTTATTGAATTATACCGGATGTCAGGTCTTTTTTTTGTGATATAAAGATAGAATATACCTGAATAAAAATAGTTCCTGGGCAAAAGAAAAAGAAGGAATTTTTAATCCTTTACAAAATGCACCGGGCTGCTAATCTGGTTGAATCTGTTCACGGCATAGATCACAAAGACGCCTTTTTTAAATTCTTTTTTGCTGAATTCCCATTCAGTAGATCCGGTCAGGGCTACAATGTTTTCGGCCCGGCCCACATTAAGTTCTTCTCCTTTTTCAAAGAAGTAAATGAGAAACCTGATGGCTTCCTTCTCCTTATTGACGGGCTGGGTCTTAAATGAGATTCCCTGCTTTTTACCGGGTAATTTATCTATGGACACATCATAAACAGGTTCGGGTACATTGGCAGTACCCTTCTCGTGCACTGTTTGCAAAATCGGATTGCTGTAGAATTTGTCCTTTAATATACCATTTATATTCAATGGGTTATCAACAAAAGTCTTTCCGCTGAAGTATACGCTTCCTCCAATGTTTTTAAGCGTTTTGTTTAATTCCAGTTGTTTTTCCAGTTCTGTAGGATGTGTTTTCTTCCATTCTTTATTCTCTTTCTTTCCGTTCATCCTGTAGATTCCCTGGCCAATATACACGGGTATTCCAAGGTGATTGTTGTTCCACCAGCGGGCTATGTTTTCATAGTCGGCCAGATCATGACCGATATGCCAGTAAATTTGAGGCACTACATAGTCTATCCATTTCTGTTCCATCCAGTGTAGTATGTCCGCGTAGAGATCGTCATAGTTCGTTTGCCCTGCCTGGCTGTCAGAACCTTTTGGGTCGGTGTCCCTGTTCCGCCAAACGCCAAAGGGGCTGATGCCAAACTGCACCCAGGGCTTGATGTTTTTTATGGTTGAATGCAGCTCGATGATGATCTGGTTCACATTTTCCCTACGCCAGTCATCTCGTTGTTCTTCCTGGTATTGAGCACCGTATTTTTTAAATGAATAGTCATCATTGAATTTTTCATTCTCGATTTTGTAGGGATAAAAGTAATCGTCAAAATGTATGGCGTCTATATCGTATTGCTGAACGATATCGGCAACGATCCGGTTGGTGTACTCCCTTACTTCAGGATTACCGGGATCAAAATATTTGTTCTTGCCATAGTTGATGAACCATTCGGGTTTGTTGTAGGTGAGGGGCAGGGGTTTGTTCTTTGGTTCTGCGTAATTGATCATGGCCCTGTACGGATTCAGCCAGGCATGGAACTCCAGGCCTCTTTTATGTGCTTCCTCAATGGCAAAGGCCAGGGGATCAAAATAAGGTTCGGGAGCCTTGTTTCCATATCCGGTCAGGTAAAATGACCAGGGTTCATGTTTAGAGTGGTAAAAGGCATCGGCCACGGGGCGGATCTGAAAAACTACGGCGTTGAGGTGCAGGCTTTGGTAGAGATCTAAGAGCTGGATCAGTTCGGCTTTTTGCGCTGCCGGTCCCGATTGATTGCTTCCGGGCCAGTCTATATTTTCTACCGTGGCTATCCATACGCCCCTGAATTCGCGGGGTGGTTGATTTTGGGAAATTGCATGATGGAAAAATGCTGCCAGAAAAAATAGGACGATCAGGTTTTTCATTTTATTTTATTTTATTTGAATGCCGGGAGGTGTCTTACAGGTCTAACTTAAAAATTTTTCTGAGGTAAGCAATGGCTTCATTTTTTTCTCTTAAGTACTCGTATTTTTCCTGGTTGGTATAGACGAGTTTGCTCGTTTCCTCTTCGGCGATGGTAATCTCAAAATCCAGGCTGTAATTATTCAATTTTTCACGCAGGTACTGCAGGGCTTTTGGCCTGACTTTTTCCAGTTCAGCTTTCATGATCTTGTTGGAACAGGTAAAGAGTATCTTGTTATGCAGCAGTTCCGGTCTTTTTGAATTTAAGACAGAAGCAAAAATTCTTTCACCCTGTTCGTGTAAAAAATGAATATATTCATCCCAAACCATAAAAAAGTGTTCCAATGCGAACGATTCATTTGGCAATTCCTGGGCCCGGAGCAGCAATTCCTGTTCTTGCTTTTTAGCCGCCAGCGCGGCCTCTTCTGCCTTCCTTTTTTCTATACTCGTAAGGCTTAACAGCGAAGTCTTTTTGGGTCTTGGTAAATTTGTCAGTTGCGGATTTTCAACCGGGGCTTCTTTTTCAACCTTATTCTCTTCAGGTTGTATCGAAACACGGTCTGCTTCCGGCTTTTTTTCAGGTTCGGACACAGGCTCTGAGTCCTGATCTGATATGCCTTTTCGGTCGATGCGCTCCTCCACCAGGAAGGAAGAAAAGTAAGAGGAAGGAATTATATAGCGTTCAGATTTTTTTTTTTCCCGATCAAAATCGATAGAGGCAATGTGCATAAGGCTTAGTTCCACGAGCAGACGCTGGTTTTTACTGGCCTTAAAATTGAGGTCGCAGTCATTGGCAAAATCTATAGCCTGCAATAAAAAGGATTCACTTGCTTTACCGGATTGTTCCAGATATTTTCTTTTTGCGCCTTCACCCACTTCCAGCAAGGCGATGGTGGAATGGTCTTTCGATACCAGGAGATCCCTGAAATGCGAAGCGAGGCCGCTGATAAAATGGTTGGCATCGAAGCCCTTTTCCAAAACATCATTAAAGGCTAACAGCGCTTTGGGTATATTGTGTTCCAACAGCAGGTCGGTCATCTCAAAATACACTTCATAATCGAGTACGTTCAGGTTTTCGTTTACCGCAGCTCTGGTGAGTTTATTTCCGGAAAAGCTGACGACCCGGTCGAATATGGACAGGGCATCCCGCAAGGCACCATCCGCTTTTTGAGCGATGATATGCAAGGCATCATCTTCGGCTTCAATCTGCTCTTCCTTTGAAATTTTATGCAGGTATTTTTTTATGTCTATTACACCGATCCGTTTGAAATCAAAGATCTGACAACGCGACAGGATGGTGGGGATAATTTTGTGCTTTTCGGTTGTGGCAAGGATAAAGATCACATGTGCCGGTGGCTCCTCAAGCGTTTTTAAGAAGGCGTTGAAAGCAGAGGAAGAGAGCATGTGTACCTCGTCTATGATATAGACTTTGTATTTGCCTATCTGAGGCGGGATTCGCACCTGATCGGTCAGGTTGCGTATATCGTCTACTGAGTTATTGGATGCGGCATCGAGTTCAAAAATATTAAAGGCAAAATCCTCGTTTCCGGAAAGATTATCCATGCTTTCCTCATTGATCCTTTTGGCCAGAATTCTTGCGCAGGTTGTTTTTCCAACGCCCCTCGGACCCGTAAAAAGCAGGGCCTGAGCCAGGTGGTTATTCTTTATCGCGTTTTCGAGCGTTTTCGTAATAGACTCCTGTCCAACCACATCCGCAAATGTCTGCGGGCGGTATTTTCTGGCCGATACAATAAAATGCTCCATAACATAAATTATTGGCTAAAAATACAAATTATGCGTATATCCTGTCGTATAAATCTTTGTACTTTTTTATAATAACCTCCCTTTTGGGTTTGAAAGTAGGCGTAAGCAATTCATTGTCAACGGTCCATACCTCGGGTGTCAGTTCTATTTTTTTTATGGTCTCCCATTGTCCGAAATGTTTGTTACCTTCTTCAATTTCCTCCATGATCCGATCCTTTACCTTTTGATTTCCGGCTATTTCCTGCGGTGTTGAACCAATCTCCTGGTGATGGCGTTTTGCCCACTCTTTCACAAAGGCAAAGTTAGGCTGCACGATGGCCGCCGCCATTTTTTGTCCGTCGCCGATAACGAGTATCTGCTCGATAAACCGCGATTGCTTCATCTGATTCTCGATGGCTGCAGGGGCTATGTATTTACCACCAGAGGTCTTAAAGATCTCCTTTTTCCTGCCAGTGATCCTTAAAAAACCGTCTTTATCAAATTCCCCCTTGTCGCCGGTATGAAAAAAGTCGCCGGTCATTACTTCGGCTGTTTTTTCCGGATCCTTGTAATAGCCCTGCATCACGTTAGGTCCTTTGACTAAAATTTCACCGTCTTCGGCAATTTTGACTTCAATATTTCTGATCGGTTTTCCTACTGTACCTATCCTGAAAAGGCCATCCTTGTAGCAGTTTACCGTAATTACCGGCGAAGTTTCTGTTAGGCCGTAACCTTCCATGACATACATGCCTGCAGCAGAAAATATCCTGGCCAGTCTGGGCTGCAGTGCCGCACTGCCGGAAACCATGGTTTCCAGCCTGCCGCCAAGGCCTTCACGCCATTTGCTAAAAACAAGCTTCCTCGCCAGCGCGAGTTTTTTCTCGTAAAGCCAGCCATTCTGTCCATAAGGTTCATAGGCCATACCCACTTCGACTGCCCAATAAAAGATGGCCTTTTTAATACCCGTTAAGGCGGAACCTTTTTCCAGGATGCTGTTGTAGACTTTTTCAAGCAGCCTCGGAACAACACTCATAAAATGCGGGTGGATCTCCTTTAAGTTTTCGGGAAACTTTTCTATGCTTTCGGCAAAATAGATAGCGATACTTTTATAGATATAGAGGTAATGCAGTATTCTTTCAAAAATATGGCAAACAGGCAAAAAGCTGATGATGGTTGTATTTCCAGACGTGATTGGCAGTCTGGGTGCACTGTCCAGAACATTGCTCACCACATTGTTATGCGAAAGCATGACTCCTTTGGGTGTTCCCGTTGTGCCGGAAGTGTAGATTATGGTGGCCAGATCATCAGCCTGAACCAGGTCTTTTAAGCTATCAACTTCCTTTTGATTCGAATTGTCTTGTCCCAGGGCCAGCAGCTCTTCCCAGTTTTTGCAGTTTTTTACGGTTTCAAAACTAAATATTTCCTTAAGGGTAGGCACTTCTGCCCTGATAGCATGAGCTTTTTCAAACAGGACCTCATCCGAAAGAAAACAATAGGTCACTTCGGCATGGTTAAATATATACTTATACTCATTGGAGCTGATCGTGGGATACATGGGCACATTAACGGCACCAAGCTGCATGATGGCCATATCCATGATGTTCCATTCGGTTCGGTTGGTAGAAGATATCAGTGCAATTTTGTCCTTAGGTTTTACACCCAATCGCAACAAACCGCGGCTTGCGGCATTCACTTTTTCAACAAACTCAGCGGTGGAAGTGGATACCCAAACACCATTTTTTTTGGTGTTTAAACTGTTATTGATAGGTTGATTTTCATTTTGGTAGTAAAGAAAATCAAATAGCCGTCGGATGTCGTGTGCCATAATTGGAAATGTTGCTTAAACCGGATAAAAAAATGAAAATAAAATTAAAAATATAACAATTTTTCTTAAAAATGAAATTATTACTACAAGTTGCAAATCATTATCTTTGCCAGGCATAAAACAGGTTTAAACCTGTACCGGTCAGGATTGCTGAAAAGTGTCGTTTGATCGGGTAAATACTGAAATATTTGGTTTATGAAAATATCTTATAATTGGTTAAGGCAGTTCCTGAAAATAGACCTGGAGGCAGAACAGGTGGCAGAGGTACTAACCGACCTCGGACTTGAAGTTGAAGGAATTGATCACTTCGAATCTGTTAAAGGTGCATTGAAAGGTGTGGTAGTGGGTGAAGTAATGACCTGTGTGCAACACCCCAATGCCGACCGCCTGAAATTGACCACTGTGAATATAGGCGAAGGACAGGTACTTAACATTGTATGCGGAGCGCCCAATGTGGCTGTGGGCCAGAAAGTGCCAGTGGCAACGATCGGTACAGTACTGTATCCTTCTGAGGGTGGGGAAATACTGATCAAAAAGGGAAAAATAAGAGGGGAAGACAGTTATGGAATGATCTGCGCAGAAGATGAATTGGGCTTGGGTACCAGTCATGATGGCATCATGGTTCTGGATAAGAAAACCGCCGTTGGAACCAGTATGGCTGAACTGCTTCAAATTACTAGCGATCAGGTTTTTGAGATCGGGCTTACACCGAACAGGGCCGATGCGATGAGCCATTTGGGTGTTGCGAGGGACCTGCGCGCGGGACTCATACAGCAGTATGATATCAGCTCGGAATTGATCACTCCATCCGTGTCCGATTTTAATGTAGATGAAAGAACCTTAAAATTCAACATTGTTGTTGATGACAATAAACTGGTGCCGCGCTATGCGGGAATTACCATCGGTAACCTCAAGGTTGAGGAATCGCCTAAGTGGCTGAAAGACAGGCTACAGGCCATTGGTCAGAAACCAATCAACAATGTGGTGGACGTGACCAATTACATCCTGCACGGACTGGGTCAACCCCTGCATGCCTTTGATGCAAAGGAAGTTAAAGGAAACAAGATCGTCGTAAAAACCCTGCCTGCAGGAACAAAATTTACAACGCTCGACGGCGTGGAGCGGGAACTGAGCGATGAAGATATCATGATCTGTGACGGTAATGACAATCCCTTGTGTATCGCAGGTGTTTTCGGAGGCTTGACCTCCGGTGTTACTGCAGAAACAACAAGTATATTTTTGGAAAGTGCTTATTTCAATCCGGTGAGCATAAGGAAATCTGCCAAAAGACACGGACTGAATACAGATGCTTCCTTTCGGTTTGAAAGGGGCATAGATCCTGAAAATGTTGAGTACGCGCTTAAACTGGCAGCTATCCTGATAAAAAATGTGGCCGGAGGGAAAATCGTTTCGGACCTGACCGATATCTATCCGCATAAGCTGGAAGATTTTAAGGTACAACTCACTTATGACAAGGTGAACAAGCTGATCGGTGAAGAATTGCCGGTTGATACGGTTAAGCAGATCCTGGCTTCGCTGGATGTTAAGATCAGCAACATGACCGCAACAGGTTTGGGGCTTACCATTCCAACATACAGGGTGGATGTGCACAGAGAAGCCGACATTGTTGAAGAAGTATTGCGAATTTATGGCTATAACAATATCAATACCTCTGATAAACTGAGCACTTCGATTTCCTTTTCAGAGAAAATAACGACTGAAAAGATCGAGAATATAGCTGCCAATTTTTTGGTAGCCCAGGGATATTATGAAACCATGGCCAATTCGCTGACCAAACCGGATTACCATGCTTATTCGGACCTACTGCAGGAATCTGAAAATGTGACCATGCTCAATGCGCTCAGCAAAGACCTGGAAGTGATGCGTCAGTCGATGGTCTTTGGGGGTCTTGAAGCCGTGTCTTATAACCTGAACAGAAGGAATTCGGTCATAAAAATGTTCGAATTTGGTAAGACCTATCATAGCAAGGAGGGTAAATTTTTGGAAGAAAAACACCTGTCACTGATCGTATCGGGAAGAAGAACCCAGGAGGCATGGAATTCTGAGAACCGGGAAACGGATCTCTTTTATTTAAAAGGTATTGTTCAAGCTTTGCTGACACGGCTTGGAATTGTAAATTTTGTTTCCGGAACCACCGATAATGATATCTTTTCTGATGGACTTGCACTGTTCACCGGCAATAAAAAACTGGCGGAAATGGGTAGGGTGAAGAATGAAATATGCAGATCGTTTGGTATTAAACAAACGGTATGGTATGCAGATTTGGCCTGGGAGCATGTATTGGAATTGGCTGGAAGATCACCTGTAAAAGTCAGCACCCTGCCAAAATACCCTGAAGTAAGGCGTGATTTTGCCTTGCTGCTCGATGAAAATGTTCAGTTTTCAGAACTCTATCAGGCTGCTTTTGAGACAGAAAAAAAACTGCTGAAAAAGGTTGATCTGTTTGATGTTTATACCGGTGATAAATTACCAAAAGGTAAAAAATCGTATGCGCTGAGCTTTGTGATACAGGATGAGAACCAAACCCTGAACGATGTGCAGATAGACAAGATCATGGGCAAACTGCAGCAGCGTTTTCAGCAGCAGTTTGGGGCCGAATTGCGCTAATAATCAAAGTTCGATCATGTATAAAACCCTTATCAGACCCTTCTTTTTTAAGTTCGACCCGGAGAAAGTGCATGAGTTCACTTTTGCTTTGCTTAAAAACCTGTTCAGAATTCCGCTGCTAAAGTCGCTGGTGAGATCGTCTTTTGTGATTGAAGACAAGCGGCTGGAACGGGAGCTCATGGGCATAAAGTTCAAAAACCCCGTGGGTTTGGCAGCTGGTTTTGATAAGAATGCCGTCCTCTTTGATGAGTTTTCCAATTACGGTTTTGGTTTTGTCGAGATCGGCACTGTAACTCCTAAACCACAACCGGGAAATGAAAAGAAACGCATTTTCAGATTGCCTGAGGATGGGGGACTGATCAACCGCATGGGCTTTAATAATGAGGGAGTGGATGCAGTAGTCAGTCGGCTGAAAAAGCGCAGAACGGATATTATTATTGGTGGTAATATTGGCAAAAACAAAACCACACCCAATGAAAATGCCGTATCGGATTATTTGATTTGTTTTGAGAAACTCTTTGATTGCGTCGATTATTTTGTGGTCAATGTGAGTTCGCCCAACACGCCCGACCTGCGGGCCTTACAGGACAAGGAACCCCTGACCAGGCTGCTGAATGCATTGCAGGAGGCCAACAAAAAGCGGCCGGTGCAAAAGCCTGTGCTGTTAAAGATCGCACCGGATCTGAGCAACGATCAGTTGTTGGATATCATCGATATTGTAAAAAGCACTCAGATTGCAGGCATTATCGCCACAAACACCACACTTTCCAGGGAAGGATTAAGCTCAGTTCACAAAAATGAGACCGGAGGTTTAAGCGGTAAACCCCTTACACAGAGGTCAACAGAAGTCATTCGATTTCTTGCCGAAAGATCAAATAAGGCCTTTGTCATTATTGGAGTGGGAGGCATCCATTCCGACAAGGATGCCATTGAAAAACTCCGGGCTGGGGCCGATCTGATTCAAATCTATACCGGATTTGTATATGAGGGCCCGTCCATAGTAAAAAGAATCAATACCGGGCTGCTGCGCTTGTAAGCGAAATTCCGTATTTTTGCAGGAATCATGCCAAAATGAAGATTATTTCCCCCATATTGCTTCTCCTGATATTTGCCTGTAATTCACCCAGGGATCAGGAAAACCTCCCTCCTTCTTTTAAAGAAAACGAAACTCCTGTACAAGTTATAAAAAATGAGCTGGATGTTCAAAAAATCGCTGCTATGTTAAAAGATGCCGGGGGTCTGACCAAGTCTGCTCAGGAATTTTACAGGATAAATCAGTACCGGCCTGTCTGGTTGAACAATGAGACGGGACTCAATAAGCAGGGACAGGAGCTTCTGTCACTGTTAAAAAATGCCAGGTATTTTGGACTGGAACCCCGTTATTACAATTATACACGGCTGGACAGCCTGGAGAATGCGCTCAACGCAGCGCATTCTTTTGAAGAAAAAATGACACAGGCTGCAGTCATGGAATCCTTGCTGACTGAAAAATATTTTCTGCTCGGGAAGCATTTAAATGTGGGTCTGATCAAAAAGACGGACACATTTTCAAGCCTGCCCCGAAAATCATTTGCAGTGAATCTGCCGGAATATCTTAAAAAGGCTGAGGATGCTGATAGTGTGATCCCGTATTTGCTGGCACTGCAACCCCAACATTTCCCCTACAGAAAATTGCAGAAAGCATTGGAAAACTATGTCCGGAATACAAACCTTGTCAGGGATAAGGTGGCCGTTCCGAGTAAGAAAACAGATTCGCTTGGCGCCATTTCGGCCGCCAGGAGGGCGCTGTTCATCCATAAATATTTAAAAGATACCACCAGTGAGGGCCGGTATTTGGAGGCGCTGAAAAAATTTCAAAAAGACCATGGCCTGCATCCCGATGGCGTTGTGGGTTTCAATACGGCAGCGGCACTGTCCAGAAGTCCCTATGAACAATACCAGAGCGCCGCGATCAGTTTGGAGCGCTTGCGTTGGAATCCCGAATGGAAAAAGGATTTTATCTATGTGAACATACCTTCCGGGCATCTTTGGTTTGTTGAGGATGGTGCAGTGAAAAGCGAGCACAGGGTCGTCGTAGGATCAAAGGGAAACAATACTCCGGAAGTGTACAGCAAACTGGATCACCTGGTTGCCCATCCATTCTGGCATGTACCGAGGAGTATTTCAGTCAATGAGCTCCTGGTAAAAACAAAAAAAAATCCGGAGTATCTGGCCAGGAATAATTATGAGGTAATTGTAGATTCCAAAATAGTAGCACCGGAATCCATTCGCTGGGACACCATCAATGATACGAATTTTAAGATGCGCATCCGTCAAAAGGGGGGAAGTGGTAATTCGCTGGGTCTGGTAAAGTTTATTTTCAATAATCCCTATTCAGTTTATTTACATGACACGCCGAGTAAATACCATTTCGAAAGAGAGGTACGCACTTACAGTCATGGCTGTATCCGGGTCAAGGATGCTTTGGACCTGGCAGATAAAATTCTGGAGTCAGACGAGAATATCTTTACGCTGGATTCGATCAATCATTATGTTGAGATCAGAAAGCAAAAAACCATGCCAGTTAATAAGCATATTGCTATTTATATCCAGTACGTGGTTTGTGAGGGTGAGGATGACGGAAGAATCATCTTCTATCAGGATGTCTACAGGCAGGATGTGGCTATAAAAAATCACTTGTTCGGCAAGGATTTCAAACCGGATTAAACAGGAAGCCTGTTGCCTGTTATTGCGTCGACACCTGACTTGATCAGTTTTGAGCTGTTCAGATAGGTTTTTGTCGGATGGTAAATAAACAAGAGACTGCCTTCTTTGATTTTGCTGATGATTTCCTGATAACCTGCTGTTGGTAAGGCAGGACAACCCAGACTTCTGCCCAGCCTGCCATTCTTTTTCAGGAACATTTCGCTGACGTAATCTGCTGCATGAATTACAACCGCCCTGGCTCTGGCATTGCTGTTGGCCGCTTCCAGGCCATCAAGCCGCATGGAAAGTCCGTGTTTTCCGTTGTAAAGTTCTGCAGTTTTGTAGAAACCGAGGCTTGTTCGGTTTGAGCTGATCTCATTCGAAAAACTGGTCGCATATTCCAGACCCGAATTTCTGCCATGAGCCACCTTGCTTTTATGAACAATTTTCTGATCAGCTACATCGATCACAAAAAATCTGTTTTCATTGGCTGAAACACTCATATCAATGATGGTTAAGAACCGGCTGTTCTCGATCTTACCTTCTTCCTGTAATTTCAAAAAGCCCTTCAGCCCGTATGCAAAAGCATCGAAATTCAAATCCTGATCGCGCAACTGACCGTAAAAGTCAGCAGCGTATTCTTTAAACATCATCGGCGTATTAAATGGGATTGCCGGCGGATGATTTCTGAAAGATGCTAAAAAAAGCGAGATGAAAATGATTACTGCAAGACGATTTTTATTCATACGATCCTCAAAACGTTTAGGGTTAATAACTGGTTTTCTAATTGTACTGTCATTTTGAGGGAAATGAAATTATAGAACGCAAAAATACTGTTTTATTGCACTTAAAAACATAAAAAAATGTTAAGAATATAGCACCTGACATTTGATGTCCAAGTATTTATATTGTTTTGGCTGAATTGAATTGCTTTAATACAAAGGTTCAAATTTTGCCGGATATGCCTCGTGCATCATCTTGTAAATACCTTCGAAGATATCATTTACAGACGGTTTTGAAAAATAGTCGCCATCTGTGCCATAGGCAGGTCTGTGTGCTTTTGCCGTAATGGTTATGGGCTTGCTGTCGAGATACAAATATCCGTTCTGTTTGTTCACTATATGCTCAAACAGATAGGCAGAAGCGCCACCGGGTATATCCTCGTCTACAACAGCCAGTCTGTTTGTTTTTTTGAGGCTTTTGACCACATCGTGTTTAATATCAAAGGGCAGCAGGCTTTGTGCATCGATGATCTCCACATCAATTCCAACCGAAGAAAGATCTTTTGAAGCTTCCTCCACCAGCTTTAAGGTAGAACCGTAGGATACTATGGTCAGATCCTGCCCTTCTTTTATGGTTTCCACTAATCCGATTGGCGTGGTAAATTCGCCAAGATTCACGGGCATCCTTTCTTTTAATCGGTAACCATTCAGGTTTTCTATCAATACGGCGGGTTCATCGCTTTTTAACAGGGTATTGTAAAAACCGGCTGCTTTCGTCATATTTCGCGGCACGAGTATATACATACCCTGCAACAGATTGATCAGACTTCCCATTTGGGAGCCGGAGTGCCAGATACCCTCCAGGCGGTGTCCGCGGGTCCGAACGATCAAAGGGGCGCGTTGTTTACCAAAAGTGCGGTAGCGCAGCGTGGCCAGGTCATCAGTAAGTACCTGGGTAGCATAAAAAATATAATCCAGGTACTGTATCTCTGCGATCGGTCTGAGCCCGCGCATCGCGAGTCCAATTCCCTGCCCGATGATGGTGGCTTCCCGTATACCCGTATCATAAACGCGCTCTATCCCGTATTTCTGCTGTAGCCCTTCCAGACCCTGATTCACATCGCCGATGGCTCCGGAATCTTCACCAAAGATCAGTACTTCATTGTACTTATTCAGTATGGCATCAAAATTATCTCGGAGCACTACCCGCGCATCCACCAGCTTAGACTCTTCTGAATAAACCGGCGCTATGGCCTCAATATTTGTGGCATTGTTTGGTAATTCGCTGTATAAGTGGGTGTTGTATTTCTTCTTTTGCTGGGCTTTGTAATTGATCACCCATTTTTGCAAACTGGTTTTTACTTCCTCATTTTCATCTCTTAAATACATGACCGCACGCCTTGCCGTATCCAAAATATTTTTTCGGATAGGCTCTTCTATCTGCATCAATTCACGCTTTACTTTATCCAGAGATACTTTGTGTTCACTCAGCGGAGCTATTTTTTCAAGTATCTTTACCAGTTCAGTTCTTTCTTTCAGAATGGGTTCAAGCAGGGCATTCAGTGCGTCCTTTTTAGCTTCGCGAACTTCCGTTTTTGCTTCTTCCTCCAAGCTTTCCAGTTCTTTAATATCCTCACAAAAACGCAGAACATCACCATTTTCATCCGTCAGTTCGAAGTTTTCGATCCATTCACGCATTTTTACGAGGCAGTCGAATTCTTTTTCCCAGAGCATCCTTTCCTCGCTCTTGTAACGCTCATGGGAACCCGAAGTTGAGTGCCCCTGAGGCTGGGTGAGCTCTGTGACATGGATCAGCACAGGTACATGTTCTTCCCGTGCTATTTTTGCAGCTCTCTGATAAACATCAATAAGCTGTGAATAATTCCAGCCCTGAACAACAAAGATCTCATAGCCCTTGTTTTTTTCATCTCTCTGAAAACCTTTGAGTATCTCAGAGATGCTCTGCTTGGTCGTCTGGTATTCGGCCGGGACAGAAATTCCATAACCGTCATCCCAGATACTGATCACCATGGGTACCTGAAGTACACCCGCCGCATTGATGGTTTCAAAGAACAGCCCCTCGGAAGTACTGGCGTTACCAATCGTTCCCCAGGCAATTTCGTTGCCCTGTTTTGAGAGGTGGCTTAGTTCATGGAGTGCGCTGATGTTTTTGAATTTTTTGGAAGCCTCCGCCAGGCCCAGTAACCTGGGCATCTGGCCACCTGTAGGAGAAATATCAGAACTAACATTGTATTGTTCTGTGAGGTTTTTCCATGTCCCGTCATTGTTAACGGTATGAACACAGAAATGGCCATTCATCTGTCGGCCGGCAGAAAATGAATCTGCCTCAATATCGGCATGTGCGTACAGACTGGCAAAAAAGTGGCGTGGGTTAAATTCACCTATGGCCATCATGAAGGTCTGGTCGCGGTAGTAACCCGAACGCCAGTCTCCTTTTTGAAAGGCTTTGGCCATGGCCAATTGGGGTACTTCTTTTCCGCCTCCAAAAATTCCGAATTTGGCTTTTCCGGTGAGCACTTCCCGTCTGCCCAGCAGACTGCATTCACGACTAATAACCGCGGTTTTATAATCTTTCAAAACTTCCTGTTTGAATTGATCAAAAGATAATTTTTGTGTGGATTCCAGGGTATTGTTGGCCATGTACCGGACTTTGTTATTTTACAAATATAGAAAAATATGAGAATAAACGGTTTGAAAGAGGTACTGTTCTGTATAATCTTTCTTTTTTTTAAAGAGTTTCATGAGTACACCTCAGGAATTCAGCCCGATATTCTGTATGACTGAAAAGTTCGTATTAAAATGACAGGCAGGCGGTATCAGTAAAAACCGCGTTTGATAAAATTGTAGATTTTTGAAGGATTACCGGTCAGGACAAAGCGGATCTTGCTTGCATAATCGGGCAAAGAGGGTTCAAATCCCAGAGAGGATTGCAGGGGAAAATAGATTTCCACAAAATTATGGACGAAGTTGAAACGGATACCGCTGTCGTAGTAGAAATCAGGGCTGCTTTGCTGGTTCTTTTTAATTCCGGCATCTCCGTATAGCTCTATCCATCGCCAGATTCCTATACTTGCATTAACACTGGCCATGTATTGACTCGCGTATTTATCTTCGAAAATCGATTTAAAACCACCATCGGATATGATGATTTCCTGGCTGAAGAAACCCGTTTCTTCAAATCTGCCGAAATAACCGTATTCAAATAAATAATCACTGGGACGGTCGAGGGCAAAGTTGAAGTAATCAGAAGTGGTTTTATTTCTGAAAAAATTTCCAAAAAAGAATCGGAAGTCGTACTGTCTGTTTTTATCGTTCAAAAAGCGGTATCTGAAATCCAAAGCAAGTTTGGTAAAATCTTCATGATACTGAAAATCAATGAAATACGAAAGATCGTTAATGATGTTTGGCTGTCCATAACCATACCGTATGTCCAAAACCTGATATTTATCTGATTCTTGCTGAACTTCACCTTCAGGAACATCTTTGTCGATAAAATTGTAACGGGTCATCAGGTAGCTGCCCCCGACATCGCGAAGGGATTTTCTGTTAAAGTTGATCACGAAGGTCGGATAAAATTTTTTGTATCTGAGATCTGCATCATAAAAGGAATTGCTGGCAGAAAGACCGGCATCATAACTGTAAACTCTTGTGTTTTCGGGCAGGTGCTGATAGGCAAGTCCGATGGATCCGGAAACGGCCTGGCTTTTGAAACCGTAGGTAGGTGTTACCTTGAATAGCCATTTCTTCTTGAAAAGCGCCTGATTGTAAAACTGAGGTCCGAGTACCAGGCCCTCGTAATAGTTGTATTCAATGATCAGGTTGTAAAAGAGCTGGTTGTAGAACGGATCTTCAACGTCTTTAAAGAAGGTCAGTTTCAAAGGTCTGTTCAACAATGCGTTATCTACTTTTTTCCAGTTATTTCTATGGTTGTTCTCAGGATAAAGGAACTCATAATTCAATGATATCCTGTCAAAATCATTTTTTGCCAGGGTAACTGTTTTGATACTGTCTATGCCTTCAACCCATTCTTTGTGAGTGATCTCACCATTTTTTAAGCCATACAGCGCCACGGGTGCGGTAAAATTACTCATGTTCTTTATGGTCACATTGAGAGAGTCACCCGATTTTTCAGCCTTTGTGATGGTATAGTCAATTTTTTTATTGGTCGTAACATAGTCTTTGTAAAAACTACTAAAATCCTTTTCGGTTTTAGATGAGAGGATCTGCCTGAACCGGTCACTGCTGGTCAGCTTCAGCTTGTTCTCTTCATAGAATTCATTGAGACTTGTTTTTACGAGGCTGTCTCCCAAAAAGGCATCAACATAGCGCAAACCCAGGCCAGCTTTATATTTATTTACAATTTTTCTGTTAAAATTGGAGAGGGAATCGAGTTGGGTTACGAGTGACTGGTCCAGATTTTTCTGTGTGGCAAATTGATAAACAAAGGGATAGGTATCATTAAAATCCAGTTTTGCAAAATTGTAGGTTCTGATGCCCCAAAGTTTTGAGATCTCCCCGATAGCCTTGATCTCCGGATAATATTTATCAACGTACTCCATCATCAGAAAGATCTGAATGCCATCCGGCAGGTAATAGTCGCTGCGGCTGTTGGTAAGCACTGTATTTTCAATGTATTTTCTTGTAAGTGCCTTAAACATTTTTATATCCCATTCAAAAACAGCGCTGAAGGGGTTTAACTTTTTTGGCAATTGATTGAGACCATACACTTTGTTCTTGTTATAGGTAACCTTACTCACCAGTAATTTGTCATGCGGGTATTTACCGAGGTATTCCTCAATAAATTGCATTTGTCTGTTGAGTACATCCGTTTTGAGCTGGGGGTTTAATTTACTGGGATCCAGATTGGTAATGATTTCGGTTTCTTCTGTTTCATAACCGTCAAAAGTATTGATCAGTTCTATACTGATCTCCACATCAACCCGGTTTTTACCTTCAAGAAAGTAAACAATTTCATCATTCCTGAATGAAGAAGTGCTGTTGAGGTCTGATTGCAGTGTAAATCCTCTCGGCATCGAGAATTCTATTTGAAAATCCGAAGGATTGACATAGATATCATCCATGTCGAGGTTGCTCATCAGGTTCCAGTTTCCGTCGAATACTGCAGGAATCAGGTACCAGAACCGCAGCATATAGTTGTTATCCTGATTGCCATAACCTGTAAAGTCATCCTCCGGCACCTTTACCAGGTAACTGGCCCGAAGCGTTACAGAATCATTCGGGTACAGGGTTTTCGGCAGGGTCACTTTAACAATATCCGGAATTTTTGGCAGGGTATCAAAGGCTGTGGCCCGATCATCAATGGTAATTTGATATAGATCTGAATATCCTTTTTCTTCCGTTTTGGCAAAATATAATGAGCGGTCGTAATTTTCCAGCAATCTTTTTGCCAGTGGCGATTTTTGATCCTGATAGGCATTGGCCCAGTTATGAAGGTAAATTTCGTTTAACGGAACTTGCTGGGTATTGTAATAAGTAGTGGTCTGTTCTATCTCAATACTGTTCCGTGCCGGTAGTAATTTTGCCGCGATCCGGATTTGATTGTTTTGCCCGGATAACTGCATAAAGCATCCAAATAGTAAAATTTGTATGAAAATTTGAATCTTCTGCAAAGGGATAAACTTTTTATTATTGGAATTAAAAATTCGGACTCAGCGCGTGTTTCTTGTAGAAATCATCAATAATATGGATTACTTCTTCAGAAGTATCCACGATAGTGAAATAGTCCATATCGCTCTCACTGACGTTGTTGTATTGCTGCAATAATACTTCTTTGATCCATAAGATCATGCCGCTCCAATAACCTGAATCTACCAGAATAATCGGAAACTTTCCTATTTTATGTGTTTGTATCAGGGTAATTGCTTCGAACAGTTCATCCAGGGTTCCAAAACCACCGGGCATGGCAATAAAGGCCTGAGCGTATTTAACAAACATCACTTTTCTGACAAAGAAATAGTCGAACTCGAGCAATTTGTCATTATCGATATACGGATTTCCCTTTTGTTCAAAAGGCAGGTCAATATTAACACCAACAGAAATACCCGAACCCCGCTTGGCTCCCTTGTTAGCAGCTTCCATAATTCCGGGCCCGCCACCTGTGATTATCCCAAAACCGTGCTGGGTCAGGTCATAGGCGATCTGTTCTGCAAGTTCATAATGGGGATGTCCGGGTTTCGTTCTGGCCGAACCGAAGATGGTTACGCAGGGACCTATTTTACTGAGTTTTTCATATCCGTCCACAAATTCACTCATGATCTTAAATATAGCCCAGGAATCATTGGTTTTTATTTCATTCCAAGTTTTCGGCTTAAATTTTTCACTGATCTTTTTGTCTTCTAAGGGTGTCATACAATTTATTTGTCTTGCAAAGATGATTAAAATAATTCTTTTTTAAGAAATTTGCCGGTATAACTGTTTTTGCACAGCAGGATCTCTTCAGGGGTCCCTTCGAACAGGATCTCTCCTCCTTTTTGTCCCCCTTCCGGACCTATATCAATCAGGAAATCTGCCATTTTAATTACATCCAGGTTGTGCTCGATAATAAGTATAGTATTACCCTTATCGGTGAGTTTATTCAGTACCCGCATCAGAACCTGTATGTCTTCAAAGTGCAGGCCGGTGGTTGGCTCATCGAGTATATACAGGGTGTTGCCTGTATCTTTTTTAGCTAATTCTGCAGCGAGTTTTATTCTCTGGGCTTCTCCGCCTGACAGGGTGGTTGAGCGCTGTCCAAGTGTTATATAGCCAAGGCCTACATCTTCGATGGTTTTTAAATGTCTTTTAATTTTTGGAATATGTTCAAAGAACTTCACGCTGTCGCTGATGGTCATGTTAAGGACATCAGAGATGGATTTTCCTTTATACCGAATTTCAAGTGTTTCCCGGGTAAATCTTTTTCCCAGGCATACTTCGCATTCCACTTCCACATCCGGTAAAAAGTTCATTTCTATAACCCGGACACCGCCACCCTGACAATTTTCACAACGGCCTCCCTTTACATTGAATGAAAATACACCTTGTTTATACCCCCTGATCTGTGCTTCTGTTGTTTGGGCGAACAAGCTGCGAATCTCATTAAAGACGCCGGTATACGTTGCCGGATTGGATCTGGGAGTTCTGCCTATTGGACTTTGGTCTATATCTATGATCTTGTCAATAAATTCAAGGCCTTCAATCGATGCGTATGGCAGCGGGTCTTTTACCGCATTATAAATATATCTGTTCAGTATGGGATACAGTGTTTCGTTGATCAGGGTGGATTTTCCGCTTCCTGAAACACCGGTGATACAGATCATCATTCCGAGAGGGATCTCAAGGGTCACATCTTTCAGGTTGTTTCCGGTTGCGCCCCTCAAAATGATCCTTTTGCCATTTCCTTCCCGGCGCTGTTTTGGTATGGGGAAGAATTTGGTGCCGTTCAGGTAGAGAGCCGTCATCGAATTACCCAATAACAGTTCCCTGGGTGTTCCGGCACTGATGATCTCACCGCCATGCCTTCCTGCCTCGGGGCCTATATCGATGACATAATCCGATTGTTCGATCATTTCTCTGTCATGCTCAACGACCAGCACAGAATTCCCTATATCCCGTAAATTCTGCAATGATTCGATCAGTTTTTGGTTGTCGCGCTGGTGCAAACCGATACTCGGTTCATCGAGTATGTACAAAACACCTACCAGCTGTGATCCGATCTGGGTAGCCAGCCTGATGCGCTGGGCTTCTCCTCCGGAAAGGGTTTTGGAGCTTCTGTTCAGGTTGAGGTAATCCAGGCCCACGTCGAGCAGGAATTGCAGCCTGGCATTGATCTCCTTTAAGATCTCTGTTGCAATTTCTTTCTGTTTTATGGACAAATGGTTTGGCAGATCCTTAAACCAGGAAGCTAAATGGTCCAGATCCATGGCTGTAAGATCAGCAATGGAATGGTCTTTGATTTTGAAATAGAGCGACTCCTTTTTTAACCTGGTACCCCCGCATTCTGTGCATTCTTTTTCTTCCATAAATCCCTGGGCCCACCGTGTGATGCTCGCGGAGTTGCTCTCATTATGCTGGTTTTCAATAAACTTGATGACTCCCTCAAAATCAATATCATATTTTCTGGTAATACCCAGGTCTTTGGAGCTCACTTCAAATTTTTCTTTGCCGCCGTATAAAATAATATGCATGGCTTCGGCAGGGATCTTTTCTATGGGATCCTGCAGGGAGAATGAAAATTTATCCGCGATCAGTTTCAATTGTTTGAATATCCAGGAATTTTTAAAGGGGCCAACAGGTATCATGCCTCCGGCATGTATCGATTTGTTTCGATCCGGAAAAATTTTATTCAGGTCGATCTCATGGATCCTGCCGATACCGTTGCATTTGCTGCAGGCACCTTTCGGAGAATTAAACGAAAAAGTGTTGGGTTCCGGTGCCTGATAGGCGATACCTGTGCTAGGGCACATCAGGTTTCTGCTGAAATACCTCAGGTGCTTTTCATCCTGAGTCATCACCATGATCGTCTCTTCACCGCGATACATGGCAGTCTGTATGGTTTCCTGCATCCGCTTTTCCACCCCCTTATTGATCTCAATTCTGTCCACTACCAACTCAATATCATGTGTTTTGTATCGATCCAGCTGCATTCCTTTTTCTATTTCTTTGATTTCGCCGTCAACCCGTACCCGCATAAAACCCTGCTTGGCAATCTGGTCAAACAGCTCCCTGTAATGCCCTTTCCGGGATTTGATCAGCGGGGCCATGATGAGTACTTTCTGCCCCATAAAATCTTCCAGGATCAATTGTTTGATCTGTTCGTCATTGTACTGCACCATTTTCTCCCCTGTATTATAGGAGTAGGCATCGCCGGCCCGGGCATATAGCAGGCGCAGGAAGTCGTAGATCTCTGTAATGGTACCCACGGTTGACCTTGGGTTTTTGCTGGTGGTTTTTTGTTCAATGGCAATAACCGGCGACAGGCCGTCAATTTTATCTACATCCGGTCTTTCAAGGCCTCCGAGAAATTGCCTTGCATAGGCAGAAAAAGTTTCCACATACCGTCTCTGACCTTCAGCGTAAATTGTATCGAAGGCAAGGGAAGATTTTCCGCTTCCGCTTAATCCTGTAATCACCACCAGGCGGTCACGTGGTATTTTAACATCAATATTTTTAAGATTGTGTTCACGGGCACCAAATACTTCTATGTAATTCAGGTTGTCTGACATAAGGTATGCAAATCTGCAAAATTAATGAATGTAATGTCAATTTATCTTTGAAACAATTAGAATTTAATGATGCGGGCGAACTTGTTTTAGAATTGTGATTTATTAGGTCCGGATAGATTAAAGTTTATTGCATGACTAGGATTTACTGCGTAACTTTATCATAATTATAGTAAATTGCACCTGGATTAAAGTAAAGACATGATTGATAAACTGAGGTATTTTTTTGAAAAGCGCGGATTCGATGTTTCCTCCAGATTAGCTGAAAGATTTGGTATAAGGGCAACGAATGTCCGCTTGTTTTTTATCTATTTCACTTTTTTTACGATAGGTTTGTCATTTGCCGTGTACCTGTTCCTCGCTTTTTCCCTTAAATTAAAGGATATGATGTACACCAAGCGCAGTTCTGTTTTTGATCTTTGAGTAAGAGCTGTGTAATTTTAAAAAAACGCCTTAAAGACCTATTCCAATTTGCAATCTTAAATTGAAAGTGAAATATCCACTTTAAGACTTTGTGAATAAAATCGTTGATTGAGGAATTTATAATTGAGCCTGAGCGGATCACCTTTCAGGGTCATACTTAAAGCAATACGATACATAAGTTACAAGCAGATTAGAAAGTGATAGGTACTTAGTTTGACCGGATTTATTTGATTATTTTTGTGTGCCTTATAATATGGTATAAATTCTAAAATTTGAAACGAGTTCTAATTACCGGAAGCAATGGGCTTTTGGGGCAAACCCTGATCAGAAAATTTCAAAAGAAGGGGAATGCGGAAGTTTATGGCTTAGCAAAAGGGGCCAACCGCTTAAAAAACAAGGCTGGCTATACCTATATCGATCTGGATCTGCTAGAATTCGAGAAGGTGGCTGCGCTTATTCAGCAAATTGCGCCGGATGTGATTATTCATACTGCGGCCATGACCCATGTTGATCTGTGCGAAAAAGAGCAGGAGGCCTGCGAGCTGATCAATGTAAAAGCGGTCGAAAATTTGGTTTCTTGCTGCAGGAAATATGGAATACACCTTATACATATATCTACAGATTTTATTTTTGACGGACTTAAAGGATATTATACAGAGGAGGATTTGCCCTGTCCGGTGAATTATTACGGTTTAAGCAAGTTGAGGTCGGAAGAACTGATCAGGGAAAGCGGTATTGAAGCCACTGTTTTGCGAACCATTTTGGTTTATGGCCTTACGGAAGACCTGAAAAGCAATATTATATTATGGGTGAAGAACAATCTGGAGAATAAAAGGGATATCAAGGTAGTTACAGACCAGTGGCGCATGCCTACCCATGTTGATGATCTTGCGGATGCCTGCATCTATGCCTGCGAAAAAGGGGTAAAGGGTGTTTTTAATGTAGCGTCCAACCAGCTTTTAAGCATATACGAGATTGCTATGCTGGTGGCTGAGGTATTTGATTTGGATAAAAAGTATATTCAACCGGTACTTTCCTCGGAACTTAATCTGCCGGCAAAGCGGCCTGTTAAAACCGGATTTGATCTGTCGAAGTCAATAAGTCAATTAAATCTGGAGCCACATAGTTTCGAGAGCCGTTTGCAAAGATTTAAGGATCAATTGTTAAACAAGAAATAGTGTATAGTTTTATTACATGAGTAAAATTGTTAATAAAATTGTACCGGAAAATATTTTGTATGTCACATTATTGTAATACATTTGCCTTCCCAAATCAGAAATAGTTCTTTTCGAATTGCCTTTAATTTAGATTGAAAAAATATTAGATTTTTTTTCAAAAAGGTATTGTGAGATAGAAAAAGAAGTATTACATTTGCACCCGCTTTCCGGGGTTATGGAGATGTGTTATGAGAATGAAGGAGGGTTAAGAGATAAGTTCATTGAAAGATTGAAAAGATTGACAGCGTAAAATTGAGTAGAGTCGCATGAATGGATAATATCCACTCTTGAGATTTTTTTTGAGACCTTTATTGAGAACAACATTCACGATGAAGAGTTTGATCCTGGCTCAGGATGAACGCTAGCGGCAG
>JBFYPZ010000015.1:0-25050 GCA_041303035.1 Flavobacteriaceae bacterium | reverse complement strand
CAGGAGACAGGAGGACAAGGATAAAGGACAAAGTATAAAGGACAAAGTCAAGTAATCATGAAGGGATTTATAAATCGTAGCCCCGCGATGCCTCGCGGGGTGTTGCCAGCCTGCGGCTGGTAATATGGCAGGCAGGGATAAAGGATAAAGGTAAAAGTAAAAAGTAAAAAGGAAAAAGTTATACGGTTATGCGGTTATACAGTGATTAGTGACTAGTGAATAGTGACTAGTGATGCAGACCGAATGCAAAGTAAAAATTGAATCCGAAGGAGTTTAAAAAAGTGTACAATGAAAAAGAATGCATACATCGTAATTGCCTTTATTATCCTGGTATTCGGTATTTATGCCATTCCAAAGATCCTGGAAAGATTGACTTCCGAAGAGCTGGTAACGTTTGAGCAGGTACCGGAATTTTCCTTCACCAATCAGGATGGTGTGCTGATCAACAATAACTACTATAAAAATAAGGTTTATGTAGTGGAGTTCTTCTTCACTTCCTGCCCCACCATTTGTCCGAAAATGCACGCAAACCTTCTTAAAATTCAAAAGGAATTTTTTGGAAATCCGGACTTTGGTATGGCCTCCTTTACTATTGATCCGCAAAGAGACAGTCCTGAAGTACTCAAGGTGTATATGCAGAATAAAGGAGTAAACCTGAAACACTGGCAATTTATGACGGGTGAAAAAGAGGCCATTTACAAGTTTTCAAACGAAGGATTTAAACTCTATGCCGGCGAAAATGAACTCGCTGAAGGTGGGTTTGAACATTCAGGACTCTTTGCCCTCATCGATAAAAACGGAAACATCAGATCGCGAATTGTACAATCAGGAGATGAGCAAAATCCCATAAAGTTTTATGACGGTCTCGACGAAACGCAGGTACAGTGGCTGAAAGAAGATATTGAAAAACTGTTAAAGGAATAAACATCCCATGCAAGCAAGTAAGAACGAAAAAAATTACCGGATACTGATCATAACACTGTCAGTATTGATCCCCCTCGTGGTGGCAGCACTATTCAGGGTAAAAATCGACATGCAATTGCCTGTATTCTTACCACCGGTTTATGCCGGCATCAATGCACTGACCAGCCTTGTGCTGATAAGCAGCCTTTGGGCTGTAAAAAATAAAAAAGTCAAATTGCACGAATTGCTGATGAAAGTAGCACTTGCTTTGTCCGCTTTATTTTTGGTACTGTATATATTATACCACATGACCTCTGCTTCAACACCCTATGGAGGTGAAGGAATTATGCGACCTGTTTATTATTTTATTCTGATCAGCCATATTCTTTTGTCGCTAGCCGTTGTTCCCTTTGTGCTGATAACTTTTTTGAGAGGCATTACGGGAGATTTTGAAAAACACAAAAAAATTGCACGATACGCCTTTCCGCTCTGGCTTTATGTGGCTGTTACCGGGGTTTTGGTCTATCTGATGATTTCGCCTTATTATGCACAATAAAAAACCTGATGTTGCAGATCTCAAAATATAATATAATAAAAACCGCCGGACTGTTGCTGTTTTTCCTGCCGGAGCTCCTGTCTGCCCAATGCGCCATGTGCCGTGCCGTAGTAGAATCAGGCGGTGAGGAGGTAGCTGAAGGGATCAATTCAGGTATCATCTATCTCATGGCCTTTCCGTATCTGATCGTTGCGGTGGCTTTTTACTTCCTTTTCAGATACTACAGGAAATCCGCAAGCAAATAAATCTTCAAAAGTGTAACATTTATTCTTTTTGCTCGTCAAATAGCAAAATCAATCGTTACATGAAAACCAAAATTTCCTTATTCCTATTTCTATCCATTATATTATCAGCTTTTTCACAGGATATAGACCCCAATAAAAAATGGACACTGCAGGAGTGTGTTGATTATGCCGTAGAAAACAACATCTCGGTTAAACAGAATGAATACAATGTCGACCTGGCCGAAGTAACTAAAAAAGATGCGGTCGGTAATTTTTTACCTACCTTAAATGCCCAGGGCAACCATGCCTGGAACTCCGGTCTGAACGTGGATGTAACCACGGGACTCCTTCGTAACCAGACAACCCAGACCACTTCAGCTGGAATTGGTTCCGGGATCACCATCTTTAACGGACTCAGAAATGTAAATGAACTGCGAAGGGCGGACCTCACCATACTTGCTAACCAGTACCAGGTAGACAAGATAAAAGATGATATTTCTTTGAATGTGATCAACGCCTACCTTTTGGTCCTCTTCAACAAAGAAGCTGTAAAAGTAGCCGAACCCCAATTGGAGGTAACAAGAGAACAGCTCAACCGAACAAGCAAGCTGGTGGAAGCCGGTACTTTACCAAAGGGAGATCTTTACGATATACAAGCCACAATTGCAAGTGATGAACAAAATCTGGTTGTCACGCAGAACAATGTAAAATTGTCGTTGATCAGCCTGGCCCAACTGCTTCAGTTGAGAGACTACGACAACTTCGACATTGCCGATGAAGAGATCGCTACCCTCCCACTGGTAAACCTGGGCAGCTATACCGTTGATCAGATCTACCAAAAAGCCCTTGAGAATAGAAATGAGATCAAGGTAGCCAAGACCAATATAGACATCGCCGAAAAAGATATAAGCCTGGCCAAAGGCAATCTGTATCCTACAATTACGGGCTTCTTTAACTGGAATTCAAGATATTCTACCTTCGACCGCATAGTGGGCTCTGAGATCGATCCCGACAATCCAACAGTGGTTATTGGCCAGGTTGAAGGTACCGGACAGAATGTTATTTCACCCAATTTCAGACCGGTTACAGGTGATGCAGCAGATTTCTCTGACCAGTTCAAGGACAATGCCGGAACCAATTACGGACTTGGCTTACAAATACCCATTCTGAACGGCTTCCGGGCTTCAAACAATGTGAAGCGCGCAAAGATCAATCATGAACAAACAAAGTACCAGCTTACCCAGGAAGAATTAAATCTGGAGAGAACCATCAATACAGTTTATGCCGATGCACAGGGTTCGCTCAAAGTTTATGAAGCAGCACAAAAATCGGTATTGGCACAGGAAGAATCTTTCAGATACGCACAGGAAAAATACAATGTGGGTATCATGAATTCCTTTGAATACAGCCAGATCAAGAACAGGCTGGTAAAAGCCCAGTCAGACTACCTGCGCGCTAAATACGAGTATATCTTCAGGGTAAAATTGCTGGAATTCTACTACGGTGTACCAGTAAGCCTTGGTTAAGATTCTTTGTTTGCATTTTGCTTGAGTTCAAGCTGATCCTGTAATTCCTGAAGCACCGGTTTCATGGTATCAGAAGGAATATCAGCGATCTTGATATACATCAGTCCGTCAACGCAATTGTTGAAATTGGGATCGACATTAAATGCGAGTAACTTCGCATTCTGCTTGATGTATTTCTTTAGTAATACCGGCAGGCGCAACTCCCCGGGTTCAAGCTCATCGATGATCTTGTCAAACTGATTCATATCGGCTTTTGCAGTATCAAAAACAAAATCCTTATCGGCATTTCTCAGCCTTACCCGATAGGGCTTTCTGGGATGCACGAATTGTGCATAATACGGATCGTAATAATTGGATTTCATAAATTCCACCATCAGTGATTTGGAAAAATTGGAGAACTTATTGCTGATACTTACCCCACCAATGAGGTAATTGTACTGGGGATTGATCAGCGCCACATGAAGAATGCCCTTCCAGAGCAGAAACAGTGGCAGGGCTTTTTGCTGGTATTCACCAATGATAAAGGCCCGGCCCATCTCGATGGACTCGCTCAGCATCTCATTCATTTCAGGATCAATATAGAACAGTTCGCTGATATAAAATCCTTTTTTGCCATAGCGATCAAAAATTTCCTTCCCCATGCCCATCCGATATGCTCCTGCGATCTTATTTGTGGCCCGGTCGAACAGAAACAAATGCCGGAAATATTTGTCGTATTGGTCCAGGTCTATTGCCTGATTGGATCCCTCGCCAACTGCCCTGAAGGTAAGTTCGCGCAGCCTGCCTATCTCCCTTAAAATATTTTTTATCTCTGATGACTCCGCGAAATACACTTCATAGCTGCTAATTGAAAATAAAAGTTTATCCTTAGCCTTCAGGGTTTCAATTTCTGACAATATAAGCTCAGCAGGAATCTCTTCAGCAATGGTTTTTGGCTGTTTCGGAATTTTCAGATTTGCCGCGTCGAGGAGGGAATATTCCTTTTCAAAGGGTTTTGCCAGAATAAAGGTCTTTTTGCGCAGGTAATCGTGAAATTGATCAAAGGATATGAGCTCCTCCTGTTTTTTAACCGTGATGGGCTTGCCGACGCGCACCTTGATCACCCTGTCTTTTTGAGTCAAAAGCTCTGAAGGCAGCTTAGCTGTTCTGAGCGTATCGCTTATGCCGGATAACCTGTAGAACAATTTGCTGTTCTTGGCATGAAAATAAATCGGTATGACGGGTACTTTTGCCTTTTGTATCAATTTTATTGCACCCGGCTCCCAGGGTTTATCAACAACAAGTTTCCCGTCTTTGAAGGTCGATACTTCTCCTGCCGGAAAAATTCCCAGGGCATGTCCGTTCTGTACATGTTGCAAGGCCTGTTTAATTCCTGCCATACTAGACCTGGCATCTTTGTGGTCCTCAAACGGGTTTACGGGCATCACATAGGGCTGAAGCGGTGCGATCCGGTGCAATAAAAAATTTGCGATGATCTTGTAATCCGGTCTTTGCTCCAGCAGCAGTTTCAATAATAAAATACCATCCACTCCTCCTAATGGATGGTTGGAAACCGTAATAAAGGGCCCTTCTTTAGGGATGCGCTGCAAATCCTCTTCAGGTATCTCAAACCGGATCTGTATTTCATTCAGGATGGCATTCAGGAAATCGAGGTCGCTCTTGTCTTTGTGTTTGTTGTAGATCTCGTTTAGCCTCGAAATCCTCAGAATTTTGAGCATGGCATAACCCAGAAACGTACCAAAAAAACCAAAGCGGTCTGCATTGATTACCCTGGCAATTTCTTTGGCGGTTACTAAACTCATGATCTATTTTGTTAAAATTTGAATTGTTTCTCTGCTTGTTTGCTTTAGGAGTATTTCCTTATTTTTTACTAGTTCATTAATTGTACTATCATTAAAATGCCTGATCGTATAGAGTGTCAGGTTCTTGTTATACAAAACTTTGTATTTTTTTTGTAATTCATCAATCAGGTGCTGAAAGGTATTAAAAATATCTTCAAAACTTACCGAAAAACTAATTGCTGAGAGTTGCATCAGATTGATACTGACCTTATACCTGTGAAACAGCTCATAAATTTCACTTAAATCTTCTTCCGCTATAAAATCAAAATCTTTATCGGATACAGACAACAAGATCTGATTGCCTTTTCTTATTAAAATTGGGGTTTTAGGTTCCAGCATCAGCGATTTACTGATAAGCGTTCCGGGTAAAAGCGGTGTAATAAAAGACTTCACCCTCAGCGGAATATTTTTCTTTTGAAGAGGCTGAATGGTTTTGGGATGAATGACCGTGGCTCCGTAAAACGACATTTCTATAGCTTCCCTAAAGGAAATTTCATTCAACAAAACCGGATTCTCAAAATACCTCGGATCAGCATTCATCACGCCGGGAACATCCTTAAAGACATTTACTTCTTCCGCGCCCAGGCAATAGGCTAAAATGGCAGCGGTATAATCTGAACCTTCTCTGCCCAGGGTAGTGGTTTGGTTGTTGGCATCACTCCCAATAAATCCCTGGGTTATGGTTATTTCGGACTGATCAACCTCCTGTTGTGCCGCAGCACTGGTAAGTTCCCAATTAATTTTGGCCTTGCGGAAATTATCGTCTGTTCTGATTACCTTCCTTGCATCCAGCCAGGTATGATCTATTCCCGAATGCCTAAGCCAGAGACTGCAAATTACAGTGGAAATAATTTCTCCCTGTGATACGATCGCGTCATACAATTTATCATAGGGATCATTTTTCCCTGTTTCAATGATCAGCCACAAATTCTCGTATAATTCTGTGATTTTATCCTCATACGCACCTTGATTTCCAAAAAGACCCTTAATAATTTCCAGGTGGAAAGCTTTGGTGAAATTTACCTTTTCTTCGGTAACATCGGGCTGATGTATAACTGCTTTGACGATTTCCTCAAAAGCATTCGTCATCTTGCCCATAGCTGAAATAACAACAATTCCTTTTGTGAAACCGATTTGCCTGATCACCTCAGCAAAGTTTCTCACACCATCTGCATCCTTAACCGATGCGCCCCCAAATTTCAAGACTTTCATAGTGTGTTTAAATAATTTCGCAGGCCTTGCTCATCCATTTGCACCACCCGCCAGTCCGGCAGTAATTTCGCACCGGTAGATTCGTAAAAATCAATGGCTACCTTATTCCAGTCCAGCACATTCCATTCCACCCTTTTCAAGCCTTTGCCATGTGCAACCCGCAACACTTCGGTGTATAATTTTGACCCGAACCCTTTATTTCTGTAATCTTCCTTTACAATAAGATCCTCAAGATGTATCGTTCTTCCCTTCCAGGTAGAATACCGGTAGTAAAACAAAGCCATTCCTACCACAGTCCCCTGCGTTTCAGCCACTATAACCTCAAAGTACGGACTTGGTCCAAAGCCGTCTTCTCTAAGCTGTTTTTCGGTAATTTCAACTGCCCCGGGTTCGTTTTCGAAGGCCGCCAGCTCCTTGATCAAAGACAGTACAGCCTTCATATCCGAGGGCTCAGCTTTTCTCAGAATTACATCCATCAATTGATTTTTTTTGCTAATTTAACCTTTTTTTACAAGCTATTTTACCCGTAATTTATCCTGACAAAAATACCATGAGAAACCACATCACACTGGGCGAATACATCATCGAGAACCAGAATGAATTTGCCTATTCTTCGGGAGAGCTCTCCAAACTTTTAAGCTCGATCAGACTTGCATCCAAGATCGTAAACCACGAGGTAAACAAGGCCGGACTGGTAGATATTTTAGGTGATTCAGGCAATACCAATATACAGGGCGAGAACCAGCAAAAACTGGATGTATATGCCAATGAAGTCTTTATGAAGACACTGGTGAACAGAGAAATTGTGTGCGGGATTGCCAGTGAGGAAGAAGATGAGTTTGTGACTATTCAGGGAAAAGACAACACGCATGATAACAAATATGTAATACTTTTGGATCCGCTGGACGGCTCGTCGAACATTGATGTCAATGTTTCTGTAGGTACTATTTTTTCTATTTACAGGAGGGTCACTCCCATCGGAACTCCTGTAACCCTTGAAGATTTTTTACAGCCCGGAGATGCCCAGGTTGCAGCCGGATATGTAGTTTATGGAACCTCAACCATGCTGGTGTACACTACGGGCCATGGAGTGAACGGATTTACCCTGAATCAGGCCCTGGGTGTTTATTACCTCTCTCACCCGAACATGAAGTTTCCCGACGGCAATATTTATTCGATCAACGAGGGTTACTATGTCCACTTTCCTCAGGGAGTGAAAGATTATATCAAATATTGCCAGGAAGAAAAAGAAGACAGGCCTTATTCGGCCAGGTATATCGGTTCCTTTGTGGCAGACTTTCACCGAAGCCTGATCAAGGGAGGTATATATATCTACCCCACCAGCGCCAAAGGCCCGAAAGGCAAGCTGAGATTGCTCTACGAATGCAATCCCATGGCCTTTCTGGCAGAACAGGCAGGCGGTGAAGCAACCGACGGCTACCGAAGGATCATGGAAATAAAACCCACTGAACTGCACCAAAGGGCACCGATTTTTGTGGGAAGTAAGAATATGGTGAAAAAAGCAAAAGAATTTATGGCCCGATATCCTGAAGACGCCAATTATTAAACTGAAAAAAATGGGTGCGATTATACTGAAGAATATTAAGATCTATGCGTATCACGGCTGTTTGCTGGAAGAGGGAAAGATCGGTTCGGACTACCGCGTCGACCTGAAAGTTTTTGCAGACCTGAAAAAATCTGCCATCTCGGATGACTTAAAAGACACGGTAAATTATGTGCATTTGAACCGAATTGTTGCCGAAGAAATGGCTGTCAGGGCCAAATTGCTCGAAACGGTGGCTAAACGAATTATGGACAGGATACTGAATGAACTGCCCCTGGTAAATAAGGTTCATGTACTGGTCTCAAAAATAAATCCGCCCATAGGAGGTGATGTTTCCATGGTCACCATTGAAATGGAGCAAGAGAGATAATAAGCTTATGAAAAAAAGTTTCACCATCATTGTTCCCGTTTACAATGAAGAAGACAACCTCGAAAGGGTAGAAAAAGAACTCTCCGGATATTTAAATACCTGTTCCCTGAATGCGAGCGTATTGTTTGTAAACGACGGATCTACCGATAAAAGCCAGAAGTTCATAGAAAAGATCGCGAAAAGGGATTCCAGATTTGCTTTTCTGGAATTTGAAAAGAACAGGGGGCTCAGCGCTGCCATAAAAGCAGGATTTGACTATGCTAATAGCGATTATGTGGGTTATATCGACTCCGACCTGCAAACCACGCCCAAAGATTTTGACCTGCTTCTTCAGCACATCGGAACCTATGACCTGGTAAACGGAGTGCGGTCAAGCCGCAAGGATTCCTTTGTAAAAAATATGTCCTCAACCATAGCCAATGCCATTCGCAGGGCTTTTACCAGAGACGGCATGGATGATACGGGTTGTCCGCTGAAAGTGATCAATACGGAGATGGCCAAAAAAATTCCGATGTTCAAGGGCTTGCACCGCTTCTTACCCGCCATGATCCTCCTTCAACAGGGCAAAATTACCCAGATACCGGTACAGCATTTTCCGCGCGTGGCCGGAAAAGCAAAATACCATTTGTGGAACCGGCTTTTCGGACCCTTGATCGATTGCTTCGCCTACCTGTGGATGAAGAAAAAATACATCAATTATTCTATCAGAAATAGTTCCGATGGCCTGAAATAAAGTGATGAGCAACTGGATAATCTATAGCATCGGTTTTTTGTCGCAGATCCTTTTTTCTTCGAGGCTGCTGGTGCAATGGTTACAAAGCGAAAAAGCGAAAAAGGTGGTTACCCCTTTGCTGTTCTGGCAGCTAAGTCTGGCTGCCTCATTTTTGATGTTTATTTATGGTGACCTCAGAAACGATTTTCCAATCGTATTCGGTCAAATTCTGACATACTTTATTTACATACGCAATCTACAACTGGCCGGTTACTGGAAAAAACTCCATGCACTAATACGCCTGTTTATCAATCTCTTTCCTCTATCCGTTATTCTTTATGCCTATTATGACCATCAAATTCATTTCGATAGATTTTTTGAAAATGAAAACATCCCCTTCTGGTTGTTTGCTCTGGGTATCCTTGCCCAGATCATTTTTATATTAAGGTTTGTCGTCCAGTGGGGCTATTCGGAAAAACAAAAAGTCGCTTATCTGCCAAAAGGTTTTTGGTTGTTCAGTATTGCAGGCTCCCTCCTCATCTTTGTTTATGCAATTTTCAGAAAAGACCCTGTTCTTCTGATCGGAAATTCTTTCGGCTCCGTAGTCTATATCCGCAATTTGATCTTATTAAAAAGAAACAGCAATGAAACCAAATAAAAAGCACCTTTTTTTTCTGCTTCTGGCTTCAGTGGCCATATTCACAAGCCATCTGGACATCACCTTTGTTGATATCATGGAATCGAGAAACTTTATTACCGCAAGGGAAATGCTCAGGAATGGCAACTGGATCCACACAACGATGAACCTCGAACCACGCTATGAAAAACCCCCGCTACCCACCTGGATGACCGCTGCCTCGGCTTCTGTATTCGGCCTTGACAGCATCGCGGGCTTGCGGCTTCCGGCGGCACTCATGGCCATTTTTCTTGTGTTTACCTCGTATTTATTCGGTATAAAACTGCTCAAAGACAGAAACCAGACATTTTATGGCTCCCTGATCCTCGCCACCTCCTTTTATATCGTCTTCGCAGGAAGAAACGGACAATGGGATATCTTTGCACACAGTTTCATGTTCTTTTCCATTTACCAGTATTACCTTGCTTTCGACAATGAAAAAATCCTCTGGAAACATTGGTTACTCGCCGGTATTTTTTCCGGCTTTGCCATCATGAGCAAAGGGCCTATCCCGCATTATGCCCTGCTGCTGCCTTTTTTGCTTGCCTATGGCTTCGTTTTTCGTTATCGCGGTTTCAGCAACAAATGGGGAGCCCTTTTTGTTTCAGTGCTCATCATGGCCGTAGTTGGTTTTAGCTGGGCTTTTTATATCTATATAACTGACGGTCCGACAGCCTTTGCCACAGCGGAAAAAGAAACCGGATCCTGGTCAAAACACAATGTGCGCCCCTTCTATTATTACTGGAATTTCTTTATACAATCCGGTATCTGGACTTTCTTCGCCTTGCTTGCGGTTGTGTACCCCTACCTGATCCGCAGGGTGCAAAATAAAAAAATTTATACCTTCTATTTCCTCTGGACGATTTTTGCGGTAATTGTGCTCTCCTTTATTCCCATCAAAAAGGCGAGGTACCTGCTGCCGGTACTTATTCCCCTCGCTTTTACCACTTCCTACTATATTGAGTACCTGATCAACAGCGCTAAAAAATTATCCAAAACGGATGCTTTTCTGGCTAATTTTGGCTTTGGTTTGATCGGACTGATCGGACTGGTTTTCCCTTTGGGCGCCTGGTTTTACTTTGGCGAAAAACTGAACGGATATTATGTGTGGTATACGCTTACCTCTCTTGCGCTGTTTTTTACCGGAGTTTTGATCTTCCGGTTTCTCAGGATAAAAAAAATTGAAAAAGCATTTTACTGTGTTGTCTTCTTCCTTTGCTCGGTAATAGTTTTCGGATACCCTATGGCCAATATGCTGTATGACAATCCCGATCACAAAGATATCAGCGAGGTCAGGACCCTGGAAAACACGAAGGACCTGCCCTTGTACTACCTGGGTTATTTTGCTCCGGAATTCATGTGGAGAATTGGAGAACCTGTAAAAAAATTAAAAACTTTGGACGAATTACACGGACTTGACCGGGCAGGCGTATTTGCCAATGACAGCATTGCCAACCTGATCCGACAGCAATACCCGGTTCAGTTTACAACGGTTTATGACGCCAATGTAGTAAAACAGGGCAAAAAAAATTACAAAGACAGGCGGTCAATTAATTTTTTGATCCTCGGAAGTAAATCAGCGGATAATTAATTGCACACTGTATTTTTTTGGTTAAATTTGCATTCCGAATTTGGCGTCGTGGCCGAGTGGCTAGGCAGGGCTCTGCAAAAGCTCGTACAGCGGTTCGAATCCGCTCGTCGCCTCATAAAAAAACCCCATCACTACTGAATTAGGATGGGGTTTTTTGTTTTCTTTAACATAGTATTCTGTTTTATTTCAGATATTTGCTGCACTTATTTTACTGCATGCATATCTACCCGATCAATACCGGAAATTTTAAGTTGGATGGCGGAGCTATGTTTGGTGTAGTTCCCAAAGTGATCTGGCAAAAATCGAATCCTGCAGATGCCAACAACCTGATCGATATGGCCCTGCGGTGTTTGCTGATAGAAGATGGCAGGCGGCTGATCCTGATCGATAATGGTACTGGAAACAAACAAAACGAAAAGTTCTTTAGTTATTATTTCCCTTTCGGGGAAGACAGCCTGGATGCTTCCCTTTCAAAATACGGCTTTCACAGGGACGATATTACAGATGTTTTTTTAACGCATTTGCATTTCGATCATTGCGGGGGAAGTATACAATGGAATAAGAACCGTGAAGGTTATGAACCAGCCTTTAAAAATGCCAAATTCTGGAGCAACCGCGATCACTGGCAGTGGGCCGTACAACCCAACCCGCGCGAAAAAGCCTCTTTTTTGAAAGAAAATATTCTTCCCATTCAGGAAAGCGGACAACTGGAATTCCTGCCCGTGCCGGAGGATCATTTTATGAGGAATTCTCCGCTCGGTTTCGATATTTTATTCGTTGACGGGCACACAGACAAGATGATGATCCCTCATATAAAATACCGGGGAAAGACCCTGGTCTTCGCCGCAGATCTGTTGCCTACGGTAGGTCATATTCCTTTGCCTTATGTGATGGGTTACGACACGAGACCCCTGATCACCATGTCGGAAAAAGAACAATTTCTGAACAAAGCCGTCGAAGAGGAATACATTTTGTTCTTTGAACACGATGCATTTCATGAGCTGTGCACCCTGAAGCAAACGGAAAAAGGAGTGCGATTGGACGGAAGTTTCACTTTCCGTGAAATTTTTAGTCAGTAACCATTTATTTTTATTAATATTATCACGAAATCCCAATAACAACAAATTAAAAATCTATTAAAAATGAGAATAACCAAAATTTTATTCGGTATTGGAACCCTTGTTTCTCTTATCGGATGTAGTTCCGCAAATGTTGCGGAATCATCATCGGCTGTTAAAGCCATACATAGCAAAGCTGTTCCTGCCGGGGACATCAATCCGGTAACCATAGCAGCCAAAAAAGGAAAAATGTCAGACGCAGAAATTGAGGCCTGGCCACATGCCGATATACTCAATGACACTGTTCCGGGAATGAGTCTGGCTCTGGCTTACAAATTTTTGGAAGGGAAAAAACCAAATACCATTGTGGTAGGGATCATCGATTCAGGTATTGACATCAATCACGAAGATCTGAAAGATCAGGTTTGGGCCAACCCCAAAGACATAGCCGGAAACAATATTGACGAGGACAAGAACGGACATACAGATGACGCCCATGGCTGGAATTTTCTTGGCGGTGTAAAAGGAAAAGCCACTCCTGAACAGCTGGAAGTAACCAGATTGTACAAAAAATACGATGCAAAATATAAAGGTGTTGATCCCGCGGCAGTTCCGGCAAAGGACAAACAAGAATACGACGCTTATGTAAAAATTAAAGCAGATTTTGAAAAAAGACTGGCAGAGGCTAATAAAAATTACACATATTATGTGGGCTTGAGCGAGACTCTGAAAGAAGCGGATGCTGCTGCAAAAAGCAAATTTGGTAAGAGCGACTACACGATAGCCGACCTGAATACCTTGCCTGAAGCGGAAAAGAATCCTTTGCTTTTAAGAATTTATTCTTCAGGAGGAACAGTTGCTGATGCAGAAGAGCAATTAAAAGGAGGGATTGACTATTACGGAGCCCAGGTTAATACGATGTACAACCTCAATTTTGACGGACGGGCTGCAACAGGTGATAATCCTGACGACATTAAAGATGTAAAATATGGCAACCCCTGGGTTGTGGGTTCTGTAGAAGACGAAAGTCATGGAACTCATGTGGCAGGTATCGTGCTGGCTTCAAGAAACAATGGAAAAGGAATGAACGGTGTTACAAACAACGTAAAACTGATCACTGCCAGAGCCGTTCCTGATGGCGATGAATACGACAAGGATGTGGCACTGGCCATCCGTTATATGGCAGATATGGGCGCTAAAGTGGTAAATATGAGCTTTGGAAAAAGCTATTCTCCGCACTCGGATTGGGTATATGAAGCCATAAAATATGCTGAGAGCAAAGATGTCTTATTGGTACATGCCGCAGGAAATGACGGTAAGGACATTGATAAAAGTGATAATTTCCCTACAGACACACCGGACAAATTGAAGGAAATCGTGGGCAATTACATCAGTGTTGGAGCAAGCACAAGAAGTTTTGATGAGAAACTTGTTGCCAGTTTTTCAAATTATGGAAAAAGAATGGTGGATATCTTTGCCCCCGGACTGGAAATCTATTCAACAGTACCAAATAACGAATATGAATCACTGCAGGGCACCTCAATGGCCGCACCACAGGTAGCAGGTGTAGCAGCCCTGATCAGATCTTATTACCCTGAACTTTCTGCCAAGCAGGTAAAGCAGGTCATTATGAACTCTGGAACAAAAGTTAATTTGGAGGTAATCTTACCCAAAGGAGAAGGAAAAAAGGTTCCTTTTAGTGAACTTTCCGTTTCCGGCAGGGTATTGAATGCCCATAATGCCGTAAAAATGGCAGACAGCATGGTGAACGGAAAATAATATTCATTGTAATCAATCTCAAAAACTACAATTTTCCTGAAAAGATCTTTGTAGTTTTTTCTTTTAATAAACAATATTAGCATAACTATGATAAAGAAAATCATAATCCTTCTGCATATCTTCCTGATCACCTGTTCCTCTGCACAGAATTCACCCTACTGGCAGCAGCATGCAGATTATACGATGGACATCGATATGGATGTTGAGAATTACAGGTTAAAAGGAAAACAAAAGCTCGTTTATACGAATAATTCACCTGATATTTTAAACGTTGTATATTACCATTTGCAGTTCAATGCTTTTCAACCGGGAAGTGAAATGGATCTACGGCTTCAAAACAGACCCGATCCGGATGGCCGCATGGTCAATAATCTGGGGACAAGAGAGAATCCTGTTTATGAAAGTAAAATTGCAAAACTAAAACCGGACGAGATCGGGTACCAGAAAGTTTTGTCGCTTTTACAGGACAGCAAAAAAGTAAAAGTTGAGGTAACCGGAACCATTTTGAAAGTCCAATTGAATGAACCCATCAAACCGGGACAAAAAACCATACTAGAGATGGATTTTGAAGCTCAGGTCCCTGTAATGATCCGACGTGCAGGAAGGAACAGTTTTGAAGGAGTGGCTTTGTCTATGGCACAATGGTATCCCAAATTAGCCGAATACGATTTTGAGGGCTGGCATATCAGTCAGTATATCGCCCGGGAATTTTACGGGGTTTGGGGCAATTTTGATGTGACCATACACATAGACAAGAATTATGTGGTGGGTGGTACAGGCTATCTGCAGAATCCGCAGGAGGTTGGACACGGTTATGAAGATAAGGCTCACAAATTGAATTTACCTGCAGGAAACAAACTGAAATGGCATTTTATAGCCCCCAATGTACATGACTTTAGCTGGGCTGCCGATCCGGAATACATCCATGATCAAACTACTGCTGAAAACGGTGTCGTGTTGCATTTCTTCTATAAAAACAATCCGGAAACCATTGAAAACTGGAAAAAATTACAGCCCCATACGGCAGAGCTGCTTTCCTATTATAACAAACATATAGGGCAATACCCATATAAACAGTACTCCGTAATACAGGCAGGTGACGGCGGCATGGAATACGGTATGTGTACTTTTATTACGGGTGGAAAAAATTACAAGGGATTGTTTGGCGTAACCGCACATGAATTTGCTCATAGCTGGTTTCAGTTTGTACTGGCTACAAACGAATTGAAGCATGCCTGGATGGATGAAGGGTTTACCGAATATTTCACCAATTTGGCACAAAATGAAATTTTGAAAGAAAACAATACCCATCCGCAAGAGGGCGTTTACAGTGCCTATTACTCTCTTGTAAAAAGCGGAAAAGAACGACCACAAACACTGCATGCCGATAAATTTGATTTCAACGCTGCCTATTCTATTTCTGCTTATTACAAAGGGGCCATCTTTCTCGATCAGCTGGGTTATGTGATCGGGGAAGAGAATTTGAGCAAAACCATTAAAAAATATTATGAGGATTTTAAATTCAAACATCCCAATCCAAATGATTTTAAGAGAACAGCCGAGAAAGTTTCAGGACTTCAGCTCGACTGGTATATGAACTACTGGACAGAAACCACCGAGTTCATAGACTATGCTGTTGAAAGCATCAGTAAAAACAACATTGAATTGATGAGAAAAGGCGGCATGCCCATGCCTCTTGACCTTACCGTTACCTATACCGATGGCTCAAAAGAAAATTTCCATATCCCCCTGAGGGAAATGATGGGAAACAAACCCACCAGGAGCAGTGTACTCGAAAGCTGGCCTTGGGTAAAGCCTGTATATCAGATGAGAACAAAAAAAGCAGTGAAATCAGTGCAAATTGACCCTGATTTAGGTATGGCTGATACAGACAAAACAAACAATTTTAAAGAAGTAAACTAGACAAAAAAAATCCCGTTACCGGGATTTTTTTTATTTTAACTTCTTCTTCACAGAAACTTCGTGATAAGCCTCGATGATATCCTGCTCAAATATATCATTGAAATTTTTTATCTGGATTCCGCAATCGTAACCTTTGCTTACTTCCTTCACATCGTCTTTAAATCGCTTTAATGAGGTGAGTTCACCAGTAAAAATTACGACATGGTCTCTGATCACACGTATTTTGGAAGTTCTGAGAATTTTTCCGTCGAGAACCATACAACCGGCTACAGTACCTACCTTGGAGATCTTGTAGATCTCGCGAACCTCTGCATTACCGGTGATCTCTTCAATTATTTCAGGTGAAAGCATGCCCTCCATGGCATCTTTTACATCATTGATCACATTGTATATAATTGAATAATGTCTGATATCTATTTCTTCTCTTTCAGCCAACTGTCTTGCTCCTGTAGCCGGTCGCACATTAAATCCGATAATGATCGCCTCAGAGGCAGAAGCCAGAAGTACATCTGATTCTGTTATGGCTCCAACTCCTTTGTGGATGATATTCACCTGGATCTCTTCCGTTGACAACTTTTGCAGAGAATCGGTTAATGCTTCAACTGAACCATCCACATCTCCTTTTAAAATAATATTCAATTCCTTAAATCCACCCAGTGCGATACGCCTTCCAATCTCGTCCAGCGTAATGTGTCTTTGGGTTCTTATGGATTGTTCACGATGCAATTGAGATCTTTTTGAGGCAATCTGCTTTGCTTCACGCTCGTCTTCATACACCCTGAATTTATCTCCGGCCTGTGGCGCTCCATCAAGACCCAGTACAGAAATAGGTGTCGATGGTCCTGCACTCATTACATTTTTTCCTCTTTCATCCTGCATGGCCTTTACCTTTCCGTAATGCTTTCCGGCAAGTAAAAAATCACCTACATTGAGGGTTCCGGCTTGAACAAGAATGGTAGTTAAATACCCTTTACCTCTGTCTAACTGTGCTTCAACAACAGTCCCGGATGCCATTCGGTTTGGATTGGCCCTGAGCTCGAGCAACTCTGCTTCAAGCAGGATCTTTTCAAGCAATTCCTTTATTCCGATACCCTTTAAAGCTGAGATATCCTGCGACTGTATTTTGCCACCCCAGTCTTCCACCAGCAAATTCATCCCTGCCAGCTCTTCTTTTACTTTTTCGGGATTGGCAGATGGTTTGTCTATTTTGTTTATTGCAAAGATAATCGGAACAGAAGCTGCCTGTGCATGACTGATCGCCTCCTTGGTCTGGGGCATGATCGAATCGTCCGCAGAGATCACGATAACCGCGATATCCGTAAGCTGGGCACCTCTGGCGCGCATGGCCGTAAAGGCTTCGTGACCGGGTGTATCCAGGAAAGTAATTTTCTGTCCGTTGCCTACATCTACGGAATAAGCTCCGATATGCTGTGTAATTCCACCCGACTCACCTGCAATCACATTTTCCTTTCTGATATAATCGAGCAAAGATGTTTTACCATGGTCAACGTGACCCATTACCGTAACGATTGGTGAACGGGGTTTCAAATCCTCTTCTTTGTCTTCAACTGTTTCTGACGCTTCTTCTACCTCCGCATCAACAAATACGACTTCGTAGCCAAATTCATCGGCCACGATCGTCAGTGTCTCAGCATCCAATCGTTGGTTCATGGTTACCATGATACCCAATGAAAGACAGGCTGAAATAATTTGTGTTGGAGAAATATTCATCATGGTCGCCACCTCACTAACGGTAACGAATTCTGTTACCTTTAATATTTTGCTGTCGGCCTCCTGTTGCTCAAGATCTTTCTCGCTTTGCTGTCTGTGCAGATCTCTCTTTTCTTTCCGGTACCTGGCTCCTTTTCCTTTGGATGCCTTACCCTGAAGTTTTTCAAGTGTTTCGCGTACCTGTTTTTGTACATCTTCAACACTGGGTTCTTCTTTTACCGGGGACTTCCGCACAGGGCCGCCTTTCTTGAAATCTTTTTGACCTCCGGCCGGGCGATTTGCTTCAGCTTTAACATTAACCGGAGTTGGTTTAGAAATCCGCTTTCTTTTCCCTTTATTGTCGGTATTGCTTTCGAATTTTTTTCTGTCTTCAGGTTTGGTCTTTTTATCTTCCGGCTTGACTTTTTTGTCAAATACGGATAGGTCAATCTTATCCGTAATGACGGGTCCTGTCAATTTTTCATATTTGGTCACATGGGTTTCCCGCTCCGGAGTTAATGAAGTTTCCGGCTCTAATTCATGGGGTGTTTCGGTTTTGACCTCCTCTTTTTCCGGTTGTACTATTGCTTTTTGTTTTGGAGTAAGATCTATTTTACCAACCAGTTTTGGACCCTCAACAGTAGCTTTTGTTCTTATTACCTCCGGTTCCTTTACTTCTTCTTTCGTTACTTTCTGTACAGGTATTTCTTTGGTTTCAGGGGTCTTATGCTCCGGTGTTACAGGCTTGGTTTCCTTAGGTTTCGGGCTCAGGTCAATTTTACCGATGGTTTTTGGCCCCGACATCCTTTCCGACTCCGTCTTGTATATTTCCATGCTTTTGGCGACTTCCTCACTGCGCTTCTTTTCTATTTCTTTGCGCAATTCCTCCTTCTCTTTTCTTTTTTCTTCACCAATTTCAATAGAAGTTTCCTTTTTACTTTTATCTGTTGCAAATTCGTTGGCCAGAATATCATGTACCTCCTGAGATATTTTTGTGGTAGGTCTCGCCTCAATATCATACCCTTTCTTGGCAAGAAATTCCACGGCTCTATCCAGAGAGATATTCAATTCCCTGAGAACCATATTTAATCGTATTGTATTCTGTTCAGCCATAAATAATTTTTACTTGGACCTGCTTATTAAGTGCTTAATGATTAAGCTTCAAATTCTTCTCTTAAAATTCTTTGTACATCTAAAATTGTTTCTTCCTCCAGATCCGTTCTTTTTACCAGGTCAGCAACATCCAGCTCCAGTACACTTTTTGCTGTATCCAGGCCGATCCGTTTAAATTCTTCAATAACCCACCCTTCAATCTCGTCAGAGAATTCTGTAAGATAAACATCCTCGATATCATCTCTCTGCACATCAATCTCATAACCCGTCAGCATGCTGGCCAGACGAATATTTACCCCTCCTTTTCCAATAGCCTTGGAGACTTCCTCAGGTTTTAAAAACACATCCACACGCGGTTTTTCATTGCCCACAGCTGCATGAATATCTACTGAGGATACTTTGGCGGGACTCAGGGCTCTGGCGATAAATACCGAATCATTCTTGGTGAAATTGATCACATCGATGTTTTCATTTCCAAGCTCGCGAACGATCCCGTGTATCCTGGATCCTTTCATGCCCACACAGGCACCGACCGGATCGATCCTGTCGTCATAGGAATCCACCGCAACCTTGGCCTTTTCGCCGGGAATTCGGGCAACCCTTTCAATGGTAATCAGTCCGTCAAAAACTTCAGGTATTTCCTGTTCAAATAATTTTTCAAGAAACTGGGGTGCCGTTCTGGACAAGAGTATGGTTGGTTTATTTCCTCTCAGTTCAACACTTTTGATGATCCCTTTTACAGATTCTCCTTTTCTGAAATAATCCGACCTGATCTGTTCACTCTTGGGTAAAACGAGTTCCACTCCGTTATCATCGAGCAGAATTATGGCATTGTGCCTAACGTGGTGCACCTCTGCGCTGTACAATTCTCCTTCAAGGTCCTTGTATTGTTTGTAGGTGTTCGTATTATCGTACTCCTGTATCTTGGCGATCAGGTTCTGTTTCAGAGACAGGATGGATCTTCTGCCCAGATCAACCAGTTTAACTTCCTCGGAAACTTCTTCCCCAACCTCAAAGTCAGGTTCAATCTTACGCGCATCAGCCAGAGAGATCTGTTCATTGTCATCCTCTACTTCTCCGTCTTCAACTACCGTACGGTTTCTCCAGATTTCCAGGTCTCCCTTGTCAGGATTTATAATAATATCAAAATTATCATCAGAGCCATATTTTCTTTTGAGAGAAGCCCTTAATACTTCCTCTAAAATGGCCATCAGCGTAACCCTGTCTATGCTTTTATCATCTTTAAATTCAGAAAATGACTCAATTAATGCAATGTTTTCCATATTCAAATTTTGCTTAAATAACTATTTTCACTTTTGCTTCTTTGATCTCTTTTACAGGAAGTATGATTTCCTTTTCTACGGTTACCTTTCCCTTTCCAACTTCCTTGGGCTCACGGAAAGTCATCATCAACTTTATCTGCTCCTCATCAGCGGCCTGAAGTAAACCTTCATACTTCTGCTCTGCAGTCACTATTTTCATGATCCTGCCTATATTCTTTTTGTATTGCCGCTGATTCACCAGCGATTCTCCAATATCAAATGAGGCTACTTCCAGATCATAATCTTCAACTTCCCTGTCCAAATTATTCTCTATATGCCTGCTGACCCGAATACACTCACTGAGCGGAACACCGCTGTCACCGTCAATTACCACGCTGATTTTATTTGCATCAGAAATATCCAGGCCGATCAAAAATAAGGAAGCATTTTCAGACAGGGCTTCCGTAACAAGTTGCGTAATTTTATCTCTATTCATATTACCTTTAAAAAAAGAGGGGACTTTTTGTCCCCTCCAATGATCAAAAACATCTTAAATTACGGTGCAAATATACTAAATCATTTGATAATGACAAAAATCCTATGAGATTGTCGGTATTTTTCATAACTTTAACATACTAATTTTAAAAAAATAACCATGAAAAGAATATTGGTACCCATAGATTTTTCGAAAGAGGCCGAATATGCTGCAAAGGTAGCTGCAAGTATTGCAAGAAAAACCAAGAGTGAGCTCTACCTGCTGCACATGCTGGAATTACCCGTGAATCTGATCGATCCAGCTGAGATCAGCAGTATCAATACCGGACCACAAGCCTTGTTTTACATGAAACAGGCTCATGAAAAATTTGATCAGTTTATTCAACTCCCATTCTTTAAGGGCATAAAAGTTATTGAGTCTGTTCAATTCTCCATGGCCTTTGCAGGAATTATAGAAGAAAGTAAAAACCACAAAATCGACCTGATTGTTATGGGCTCTCAGGGCGCAACCGGCCTTCAGGAGATGTTCATCGGATCTAATACCGAAAAAGTAGTGAGAAGGTCGCATGTACCCGTTCTGGTTGTTAAAACAGAAATGGAGGAATTTAAGGTTAAAGACATGGTTTATGCAAGTGATTTCGGTGATGACTGCAAAAAAGAATTTCAAAAAGTGCTCGATTTTGCAGATATTTTTGGTGCCAAAATTCACTTTTTGTATGTAAACACCATCCACAACTTCAATACAACCAAGGGTATCACTGAGAAAATGAATGATTTTATCACTGATTTTAAAATCAAGGATTTCACTACAAAAATCTACAATGATATCTCTGTTGAAAATGGAATTCTGAATTATACAGAGGATATTAATGCCGATCTGATCGCACTGAACACCCATGGCCGAAGCGGACTTGCCAGATTATTCAGCGGAAGTGTGGGTGCCGAACTGACCAACCATGCCATTAAACCCGTGATCACTTTTAAAGTATAACCCGAATTATAGTGCTGCTGTCCGGCATACGTTATGTTCAAAGCGGTTAAAAACCAAAAACCATCGTATATCTTACTTACGATGGTTTTTTGATTTCGAAAACATACAGGTCTGGTTGCCTTACCGGAAACAAGTCAAAGGTATCCTTGCTTGTTATCCAAATTTCCGGTTTGCATTTGCTTTTTATTTCAAAACATATTTAAAATCTGCCGACAAGGTTGAGATGGAACTGCCTCCGACAAACAACCTGAAATCTCCGGGTTCTGTTTCCCACTTGTTATTTCCTGTAAAAAATTCCAGTGTTTTGGTGTCTATCGTAAAAGTAACCGTTTTGGTTTCGCCTTTTTTAATGAATACTTTTTCAAATCCCTTGAGCTCAAGTACCGGGCGTATAATACTGCCCACCATATCCCTGATGTAAAGCTGCACAACCTCTTCTCCATCGAAGTTACCTGTATTTTTTACATCGACCGTTATTGTGATCAGCAGTTCGGGGCTCAACACCGCAGAGCTGAGTTTGAGATTGCTGTATTCAAACTGGGTGTAGCTCAGGCCAAAGCCAAAAGGATACAGGGCTGTTTTAGGGGCATCGTTATAATGAGAGTAAGTTACTTCTGTTGGATTTGAAGGCCTGCCGGTATTTTTCTGGTTGTAATACAATGGCTCCTGACCTACTGTATGAGGAAAAGATACAGGAAGTTTGCCTGATGGATTATAATCACCAAAAATCACATCGGCAATGGCATTCCCGGCTTCGGAACCCAGATGCCAGGTAACGAGAATTGAAGGAATCCTTTCGGCATACCAACTCAGGTCCAAAGGTCTGCCATTCATTACAACAAGTACTATGTTTTTATTGACTTTGTATACCTCCTCTATCAATTCGTGTTGTAAACCGGCCAGTCCTATGTTGGTCTGACTTCTGCCTTCTCCCGACTGAAAGGCATCTTCGCCCACAACCATCAAAACGACCTCCGATCTTTTGGCCAAAGCCACAGCGGCGGGAATACCACTTCTGTCTGTTGTGTTAAAAGTCATGGGTAACATAAAGCTGCGCTTTCCGATACTCAATTCCACACCTTTTTCAAATGGAACTTCAGAACCAAGGGCATTCTCAATTCCTTCCAGGAAAGACACAGCTGAATTAGCCGTACCCTGGGCCCTCCAGTTACCAATCGGTGTATCCTTGTCGTCAGCCAGTGGACCGATTATGGCTATTCCGCCACCCGATTTTTTTAGAGGCAGTATATTTTTTTCGTTTTTTAACAGAACAACCGACTTTCTGGCCGCATCTCTTGCCACAGCCAGATGTTCCGGGGTATAGATTTCCGTTTTTTCCCTGTTTTCATCGCAATATCTATATGGGTCGTCAAACAGGCCCAGTCTGAATTTGATCCTCAGAATCCTTCTTACGGCATCATCGATCAGGGAAAGATCCACCTTACCTTCAGTAACCAGGGTTTCCAGATTCTTCTCATACGCATTTCCTTCCATATCCATATCACTGCCCGCTTTAATTGCAAGTTCAGCCGCATGTTTTAAATCTGTGGCATAACCATGAGTAACCATTTCTGCAATAGATGCCCAATCGGATACTACAAAACCATCCCACTTCCATTCGCCTTTCAACAATTCGCGCTGAAGAAAAACACTGCCCGTTGCAGGAACTCCATCAATATCATTGAAAGCGTTCATAAACGTTGCCACACCGGCCTCTGCAGCCGCCCTGAATGGTGGTAAAACCACATTCTGCATTTCGTGTATACCGATATTCACTGTATTGTATTCCCTGCCTGCCTCTGCAAATCCATATCCGGCAAAGTGCTTTGCACAGGCCGCTATGGTGTGGGGATCTGACAGGTCTTTACCCTGATAACCGGTCACTTTTGCAATGGCTACCTGGGAAATAAGGTAAGGATCCTCTCCTGATCCTTCCATAATTCTGCCCCAGCGCGCATCTCTTGACACATCCAGCATGGGCGAAAAGGTCCAATGAACTCCGGAAGCAGCAGTTTCCCTGGCCGCAATTTCAGCGGTCTTTTTCATCATCTGCAAATCCCAACTGGCACTTTCTCCGAGAGGAACAGGAAAAATAGTTTTGTATCCATGAATGACATCATATCCGAAAATCAGGGGAATTTTCATTCTGGAATGTTCCATGACCGCCTTTTGCGCTTCACGGGTGGCAGCAACAGTCAATACATTGAGCATGGAGCCCACGCCGCCTTTCTTAATTCTTTCCAGTTTATCCTTGCTGTTCATATCAGAAGGAGGACCGGTCAGGTCCCAGCTGCCATTGTACTGAACAAGCTGGCCAATTTTTTCCTGTAAGGTCATCAGGGCAAGAACTGAATCAACTTTTTGTTCTATGTGTTCATTCCTGGAATCTACTGAATTTTCTTTGTTTTCTGTACTGTTGCAACTCAAAATGAATAAGCTGGCTGCAAGAAGGCCAATAGTAATGATATTTTTCATACCTGAAAATTTAGTTTTGTACCTTCATTTACTGATAAACCCTGACATAATCGATTTCCATAGCAGATTCTGTAAAATTTGGATCAATAGTAAACCAGGTTCCGCCCATGGCTACATTCAATATTATAAACTGATCAGCTGTAAATGGCCAGGTTTTATCATTTTTGACTGCAGGCTTATAAGCGTACTTAGAAACCCCGTCTATTAAAAACCGCAGACTTTCTTTTGTCCATTCCAATGAATAGACATGAAACTCTGTATCATAATCACTTAATTGGGTGGCGCCAACGCGCACATTGGCACATCCGCCTGAACAGGAAGGTGTATGCGTGGCACTGGATACTTCACCGGGAATGTGGCCCCAGTGCTCCATCACGTCGATCTCTCCGCAAGCCGGCCATCCCACCTTGGAAATATTTGATCCCAGCATCCAAATCGCAGGCCAGGTGCCTGAGCCCTTGGGGAGTTTTGCCCTTACATCGAGCCGGCCGTAAGTGAAATTAAACTTGGAAGTCAGTCGGGCAGAAGTATACAATTTGGTGGTGGTATAAGCTGTGTACGTTTCCCTTTTTGCAACTATTTTCAATGTTCCGCCGGAAACATAAGAATTGTCTGTTCTGGCTGTATAATGCTGTTTTTCGCCATTCCACCAGCTGCCATTGTCAGGGGGCACCGTTTCATGATTCCAGTTGGATGCTGCAACAGGTCCGTCTGTACTGAATTCATCCGACCAGACCAACTTGAGTTCAGGTGGTTTTACGTAAACGGTAACAGACTTAGTGATATTTACAGAATTACCCGTGCCCGAATAGGCGTAAACGGTTACCGGATAAGTATTTGTGCCCTGTGCAGTATAGGTGTGATCAACAATTCCTGTGGTACTTGGAACTTCAGGATCGGTTCCGAATTTGAAACCAAATCTGACTGCATCATTGGCAGTTGCAGTGCATTTTATCATCCCTGAGCCATCCCCGTTAGGATTCGCACCATCGGTTCCAAAAACCAGTATTTCCAGTTTAAGTTCTGAAGGAATAACAGGATCAGATCCCCCGGGTTCATCATCTCCTCC
>JBFYPZ010000014.1:0-26312 GCA_041303035.1 Flavobacteriaceae bacterium | reverse complement strand
AAATAATCCACCAGCTGATCGCTTAATTCCTGATAGCTCAAGAATCGGTTTTCGTCCAGATTTCTTTTCCAGCTGCCCAGATGGACTTCATAAACGGAATAGGGCTTATCCAGACCGTTCTTATCTTTTCTGTAGGACATCCAGCTTTTGTCTTTCCATTTATAGTGGTTGATATCCCGGATGATGGAGGCTGTATAAGGCGGTTTTTCACAATAAAAAGCATAGGGGTCTGCCTTTTCTGTTTCTATGTTATTGTGATTTGATTTGATCTTGTATTTATAACGCATACCCTCTTTGGCCTCAGGAATAAAACCTTCCCAGATTCCTGATGCATCCCAGCGCACGAATAGTTTATGTTGCTGATCATTCCAGTAATTAAAGTCACCGATTACTGAAACAGACTTTGCAGAGGGTGCCCAAACCGCAAAATAAGTTCCTTTCACTCCATCGACTTCGGCTGGGTGCGAGCCCAGCTTTTCGTAAAGCTTAAAATGTTTACCCGCTTTAAAAAGCGCTATATCGAAATCTGTGAAAAGACTAAAACTGATAACTTTTGCCATTTTTTTTTATTCATTAATGATGTTTGATATTCCTTTAAGTGGTATTAATGCCCATCTGGGTCTTGAATTCAATTCATAACCAATCTCATATACAGCTTTCTCCAGCAAACAATATTTGAGTATAAATATTCTTTCCTGGCTGTAGCCTATATTCAAATTGGCTTTTTGTATTGCTTCGGTATACACTTCCAAAAACACCCCGTTGAGATACGTATACAGGATTTCTGCTGCTTCGAACAAATCTTTTTGATCCTGTGGAAAATCATTGGGATGGTTAAAAATAGTAGCGTAAATGGCATAGTGAAAAGACCTGAACAAGCCGGCAACATCTTTCAGGGGTGGCTGCTTGACCTTTCTGTCGCGTATGGTACTTTCAGGTTCTCCTTCAAAGTCGAGTATATAAAAATCATTGTCACGTACGAGAATCTGCCCCAAATGGTAATCACCGTGCAAGCGTATGCGCTCTCCCTTTAGTTTGGTCCAGTCGAACTGAATAAACCGTTTTCGGATCTCATTCTTCTTATCCAGAAACTCTTTCGCCAGGTCGAGAGCCAGTCCTTCCAGCTTGTGCATATTATTCTCGATCGTATTCAATCTGTTCTGAAACTGATGGATCAATCTGTTCTTTAACCAAACCTCGTAATCGCGGTTAAAATGTGCCGGAGTAAAAGCGGTATCTTCAAATTCTGATCCGAGCTCGATATGCATTTCGGCAGTTCTTTTTGCCAGCGTTTGCACTTTCAAAAACAGATTCAGCCCTACCCAATCGATGATTTGCGGAGGCACATCTCCGATCTTCAGAGAGCGGAACATCTCGACTTTTGGCAGCTGGGAAATATTTATTTTCTTATGGCTCAGGTTCATGAAAACGTTGTGCAGTTCTTTCAGCATATACTCCCAGGCATCCCCTTCGTTTTCAATTTTTTCCTGCATCAGGGCAATGGTAATATAGGTATTGTCAGAATCGATCACATTGATACTTCCCAAATAGGCCGGCGTATTTTTAAAGCTGTGCTTTTCGGTAAGAAACCGGCTCATCTCATAATCCGGGTTTTTATCTGCAAAGATCCTTCTGAAAAATTTTACAACATACAATTCATTGTAAATGACAGAGGTATTGCTTTGTTCCAGGCCCATAAACCTCGAGCTTTCATATGCCAGCAGGGGAAGTTTTATACTTTTGTGGTATTGTACTTTGGTCTCATCTTTTGGCAAGGCATTTAAAATTCGGTAATAGACCAGTTTTCTGAAAGCTTCCAGGTTAATTGCATCGATGATAAACCCTTTTTCTCCCTTTAAACTGATGGGTAAGATCCGGTCTGTATCGGCAAAGCTTTCATCCGTAACAAAGGCGATGGGCAAAAAATAATGCTGGTAAAATGCCTCATAAAAATCGATCTCCAGTATCAGTCCAAAATAGACCTCGCCATCCTGCTGAATGCGAAAATACTCAGCAAGCTCAATATATTTCAGTTTGCTCGCCTTTCCTCCATACCATCTTTGTTTGACGATATAGTTCTCCAATACATCTGACAAAAATAGTTTTACAAATTCTTCGTTATCGAGAATTTCATTCCAATTATCATCAAAGTTATAGGGCGCTATGGCGATTTTACTGTTTTTACTACTCATATCATTTTATCAGTTTAAAGATATGGAAGGGTAAATTCGGATGTAATTGAACATAATTCCATTCTGAATACCAGTCGTATTCATAGGTTGTTACCAGATCTTTTACCCTGATTCTGCTATAATTGCCCATATTGAGCTCTCCCAAAGGCAATTGTACCATGCCTTGCTGGGAATTGTGCGTATCCAGACTGATTATAACCAGAAGTTCATCGGTTCTGCTGTCATTAAATTTATAGAAAGCGATCAGGTTATCGTTATTGACATTGCAGAAACGTATATTATTGGTCTGCTGCAAGGCCTCCTGCGCCCTGCGGATGAGATTGATCCTTGTGATCACATTGATCAGGTAATTTTCTTTTCCCCAGTCATAAGCTTTGATCTGAAATTTCTCAGAATTCAGGTATTCTTCCCTTCCCGGCAGTGGTTCACTCTGCATCAGCTCATAATTCGGACCGTAAATTCCAATGCTTGAACTCAAGGTTGCTGCCAGCACATAGCGCTGAATAAATTTGGATTCATTCGCAAATTGCAGGTGGTAAGGATTGATATCCGGTGTATTGGGCCAGAAATTCGGACGCATGTACTCGGCCTGCTCTGTTTTGGTCAGTTCTTCCATGTACTGCACCAGCTCGTGTTTGCTGTCGCGCCAGGTAAAATAGGTGTATGACTGCGTATAACCCTGCTTGGCCAGCTGCTGCATTACCTTTGGACGGGTAAAAGCTTCTGCCAGGAAGATCACATCAGGTTCTTTCTTTTTTACTTCCGTGATGATCCATTGCCAGAAATAGTATGGTTTGGTATGCGGATTATCGACTCTGAAAATGCGAATGCCGCAATCTATCCAGTAGAAGAGAATTTCAAGGCATGCATCCCATAGTTCTTCATAACCCGCTGATTCAAAATAAACAGGTAAAATATCCTGGTATTTTTTAGGCGGATTTTCGGCGTATTGCACTGTTCCGTCTGGCCTCCATTTAAACCATTCCGGATGTGATTTTACCCAGGGGTGATCAGGAGCTGCCTGCAAGGCATAATCCATGGCCACTTCCAGGCCGTGGTCTTTGGCTTTTTGGATCAGGTGTTTAAAATCCTCTACAGAGCCCAGTTCGGGATGTATGTCTTTATGTCCGCCATACTGCGAGCCTATCCCCCAGCAACTTCCCACATCGCCTTCATAGGCAGTGGTGGTGTTATTTTTTCCTTTTCTGTTTACTTCACCAATAGGGTGTATGGGTGGAAAATACAGCGTATCAAATCCCATTCCTGCTATTCTGGGCAAAAGTCTTTCACAGTCTTTAAAGGTACCGTGCTTACCGGGTTCCGGTGAGGCTGATCTCGGAAAAAATTCGTACCAGGTACTGAAAAGGGCTTTTTTTCGGTCGACATAAACGGCAAGTTCATTGCTTTCATTTGCCAAATGCTTTTCCGGATGGCTGTAAAAAACTTGCCAAAGTTTATTTTCCCTGGCAAAAACCACTGCTTCCGGATAGCGTTTCTCATCTTCAAAAACTGCAATGATGTTTTGGACATAGTCCTTGTGATCTTTACTGACATCCTTTAACAGCGACTTCAGTATTTGAGCTCCCTCAAGAAACTCAGACCTCACATACTGGTTATCATCCAGTTTGCGCAGGATACCGTGCTGCCAGTTCAAACCGTGATCGACCCAGCCCTGCACTTTGTAATAATAAAATCCCTGTTTTTCAACCTGAAATGAGGCCGTCCAGGCGTCATTCATTTGGGCATTCATCCTGACTTCACTCCATTTCTTATCCTTTTCATGTTTGTACAAAAGCGATACCCCAATGAGATCATGGCCATCCACCAAGACATCGGATGAAACATCTACCTTTTGTCCAATGACGCGTTTGATAAAAAATTCTCCACAGTTGAGTTGTGGAGAAATGCGATCAATTACTACTCTGTTTTGTCTTTTCACTATTTAATTTTTTTACGATGCACCTTAAATTACATATCCTCTGGGGATCACTGCTCCTTTTTTGATAACAACAATACCGTCTTTGATGACATATTCATTGGTCTCCTTATTCTCCAGGTGTTTGCCCCCATTTATACGCACATCATCCCCTATTCTGCAATTTTTATCGATTATGGCATTTTTTATATAACATCTTTCACCAATACCCATCAGTATCTCGATGTGCTCTCTTTCTATTTCATCAAGCGATTCATAATAATCACAACCCATCATGTAAGTATTGATCACTGTGGAATCTTTACCTATCCTGGCTCTGATACCGATTACGGAGCGTTCTATTTTTGCGGCATGTATGATACATCCATCTGCAACCACGGTTTTGTCCATGGTAGTACCTGATATTTTGGTAGTTGGCAACACCCTTGCATGGGTATATATCTTCTTAGACACATTGTACAGGTCAAACTGCGGTATGTCATCGGTAAGCCCCAGGTTGGCCTCAAAAAAGGACTGGATATTTCCTATGTCTGTCCAATAGCCCTCATAAGGATAACTGATCACCGATAAATTCTGGATGGCACCTGGAATTATATGTTTTCCAAAATCGACATTATTGGTATCTTCAAGTAGTTTAAACAAAAGATCTCTGTTAAAAATGTAGATACCCATGGAAGCCAGATAAAACCTTCCGCTCCTCTTCATGTTGTCACTGACCTCGGATACCAGACCCTCCAGTTTGTCCTTGGGAGGTTTTTCTACGAAGGTTTTAATATAACCATTCTCATCCGTTTTAAGGATGCCAAATTCTGTAGCGTCATTGGCATGAACGGGCAGGGTGGCAATTGAAATATCCGCTTTCTTTTTGATGTGTTCTTCAATCATATAATTAAAGTCCATCTGGTATAACTGATCCCCGGACAAGATGAGCACATAATCAAAATCATGTCGTTTCATATGGTGGACACTCTGCCTTACCGCATCAGCAGTTCCCTGAAACCAGGCTCCGCTCTGCGGGGTCTGTTCGGCAGCGAGCACATCCACAAATGCCGTGCTGAAAAAACTAAAATGGTAGGTGTCTTTTATATGTCTGTTGAGGGATGCTGAATTAAATTGGGTCAAAACGTAGATTCTCTTGATATCCGAATTGATACAATTTGAGAGAGGTATATCCACCAATCTGTACTTGCCTGCTATCGGTACAGCAGGTTTTGATCTTGAATGTGTGAGAGGATGTAATCTCGATCCCTGACCACCTCCTAAAATGATTGCCAGCACTCTGTTGTTATACATATTTGTAATTTTAAAGATTTGTATAAAGTTAAAAAATCTTGGGCAGATTTACTCAATATATGAATCAATCACGATCTTTTTTTTCTGTTTTTTAATATACTTATTCTGTATTACAGCAATTTTACTTCAGGTAATGGCCTCCGTTCCATTCAGCCCTCTGTTTCTTTGGAAAAACAGGATGTATCCAAATGTTTTCAAACCAGAAAAACCTCCATCTGTAAAAATGTCCTGATATCTTTCAGATCAGGGATTTATATAATGCTTCAACCTGTTTTGCAATTGCGGTCCAGTCGAAGAAATCTTCAACCCGTTTTCTGCCTTTTACGGCCATGGTATCCCTCATTTCCTTGTTCCGGATTAATTTGTTAATACCTTCTGCCAGATCCCTTGAAAATTTATCCGGATCAACCGGTTCAAAAGGGGCTTCATTCTGTTGCTCAAGGGGTACCAGCAATCCGGTTTCACCGTGAACGACAACTTCTTTGATACCGCCAACAGCACTCGCAACCACAGCTGTCTTACAGGCCATCGCTTCAATATTGATGATCCCAAACGGCTCGTAAATAGACGGACAGCAAAACACATCAGCGTGCGAATACAATTGTATGACCTCCTTTTTACTGACCATCTTGTCGATCCAGATCACATTATTGCGCGTTTTCTTTACTTCCTTTACGCTATTTTCCATCTCTTTCGCGATTTCGGGAGTATCAGGAGCGCCTGCACATAAAACGATCTGTGTTTCAGGATCTATATATTTAATAGCGTTCACCAAGTGTATGATCCCCTTTTGCCTGGTAATTCTGCCTACAAACAGTACATAGGGTTTGGCTTTGTCGATGCCATACGCATCAAGTGCCGAGCTGTCTTCAGTTACCACATACTCCTGCAGGTTGATCCCGTTATAGATCACCTTTATTTTTTTCTCGTCGACATCGAAATACTTGAGTACATCTTCCTTTGTTTCCTTTGAAACCGCAATAATTGCATCGGCCATTTCTATTGCTGTTTTTTCAACCCATGAAGAGGCATCATAGCCCCTGCCCAACTGCTCTCTTTTCCACGGCCTTAAAGGTTCCAGCGAATGCGTTGTGATCACCAGCGGAATGCCATAACACAATTTTGTGATGATGCCTGCGAACTGGGCATACCAGGTATGGCAGTGCACAATATCAGCATCTGTTTCGAGGGCATTCATCTGAACACATGTGTTTAAAGTCTGCAATACGGCCTTTAACTGGTTGTTGGAATTGGCAAATTCAGGAAGATCGTAAGGATAGCCTTTAACCGTGAGGTTGCCATTCTTTTCTGACTGATCTCCGAAACACCGCACCTCAACTTCCATGATCTTAGCCAGTTCAGCTGCCAAATATTCCACATGAACTCCCGCTCCACCATATACATAAGGTGGAAATTCTCTGGTATAAAAAAGTGCCTTCATCTTAATAATAATTCTAAAATTGGTATTGTATATGCTTATTTTTTGATCAAACTTTTTCCTTCATTAAATCCAAACCAAGAGCGCATCATTCAGTTATGTGACTGAGGTGAACACAACATTAAAAAATTGGTTTTTAATTTTAGACAAGGGCTGAGCTGCCAAACCAGGCCAACAGAACGAAAAAATATAAAATGCAAAATCGTTTTCATGGTGGCAGGTTAGCATTCAGTTACAAAACGACAGGTAAAGCAATACAAATCACGAGTCGCTCATGTAAAAATATTACAAATTTTTGAGATATCCCGCGATTTTCAAAAACTATTGAAGTCTCTGATAAAACGGAGTATAAGAATGATCAGCGTGAATTTTTCCAGTACTGCGGTTTGGTCTCGGTAGTATTCTGGTTCCAGTAATCCGGACAAACCTTATGCTTTCCGTCGATGGTTTTCAGCCGTCTTTGGAAGACAAAGACTGTTGGGTTGAATACCATGTCCGTAACACCTACAGTATAAAGAGTGGGATCTCCTTCTGATTTTCCGGCTTCTTCCTCAACCACAACCTCATAACCGTTCACTTCCAGCAGTTCCTTCAAAAACGACATCCTGCTTTCCGGTACACTTTTTTCAACAAATGTAACGCGAACTTCACCGATGGATCCAAATTGATGTTTTCCTAATAAGCCCATATCATGTATTTTACAGTTTGGATAAATCAAAAATATATTGGTAGACCGGACTGTAAAGACCGATCAGCAGCACCCCGATAACAGTGATCAGCAGGCCGATTTTCATCATGAGATCGCTTTTGAAAAATGGGATGGGATTCTCGCTTTTTCGCAAAAAGATGGCCCTGATCACCAACAAATAGTAGTACAATGAAATGGTAACATTCACTACTGCCAGAAATACCAGCAGGTAATACCCCTTGCTTGCGGCTGCCGTAAAAAGGAAAAATTTACCAAAAAACCCTGCCACCGGCGGAATACCGGCCAAAGAAAAGAGAGCCAGCATCATGACCAGACTCAGCCTTGGATTGGTTCTGTACAAACCGGTATAATCCTCCATATCCTCTTTACCGGTTTTGAGAGAAATTGCCTGAATAACACCAAAGGCAGCCAGATTCGTAAATACGTAAATCGTGATAAAATATACTACCGTAGAAATGCCCAGCTGGTCGTTGGCCATTAATCCGAGCAATATAAAGCCGGCCTGCGCAATTGAGGAAAAAGCGAGGAACCGTTTCATATTCTTCTGCCTCAGGGCAAAGAGGTTGCCTATGAACATGGTTGCAAGAGCAACAATATACAAGAGTATGTGAATCACCTCCTGAAAGGTCTGCATAACAGTAAAAAGGATGATCGTCAAGATGGTCACTGCAGCTCCTTTCGAGATCACTGATAAATAGGAAGTGATTCCGATTGGTGCACCTTCATAAACATCGGCTGTCCAAAAATGAAAGGGAACCAGCGATATTTTAAATGCGATCCCGGCAAAGAAGAAAATAAATCCGGTTATGCTGAGCGAAGAATAGGATAACAGAGCTGCCATTTCCTGGAAATATACTGTACCTGTGCTCGCGTACAACAGCGACACCCCGAAAAGAGATGTTCCGGACGCGAGGGCGGCAAGCAGTATAAATTTGATACCCGCTTCAGCGGACCGTCTTTTCATGGTCTCAAAGGCGACCAAAGCAGCTATGGGCAGGGCCGATAACTCCAGGCCCATGTAGAACATTAAAAAATTCCCTGAAGAGATCATAAAATACATACCCAACAGAGATGCAAATATCAGCATTACAAATTCAGAGGATTTGTGCCCCGGAACCAATTTTTCCTTTATATATCCTGACGATTGAAGCAAAATGATCAATACCCCCACATTCAAAACATTTTTTACAAAATGCAGTAACTCATTGGTATGGTACATCTTACCAAAAAGAAATCCTTCCTGCTGGGGTATAAAACCTGTAACCGTATGCACCAGGAATAAGCCTGTTGCAACATAGAAAACGATCATCTTATTCTTCGAAAATATTTCAGCAACCAGCACCAGGAGCAGGATTACTGTCAAAATTATTTCGTGGCGCATTAATAAAAAACTCTCTGTACTCATTCAATCAATTTTTCAAAAATATATTCTAATCTTAGTAATTTATAAAAGTCGTTCAATAAAAGGCTGGATACTTTCTCTTACCATTTCTGTTATCCAAAACGGAACAACCCCCATGAAAGTGATGGGGATCAACAACAGCAGAACACCTGTTTTTTCATACCAGGTAGCCTGAGGCAGTGTATTGTATTCCTCATTTTTTACAGGGCCCATAAGCATCATGCCCACAACCCGCAGTATATAAACCGCCGTGATCACAATGGCAGAAACAGTAATGATCGTTGCGATACGGTGGAACATATCCGGATGTTGAAAGGCTCCTACAAAAATTTGCATTTCTGCCATAAATCCACTGAAACCGGGTAAGCCCAGAGAGGCCAGTCCGGCAATGACATACATCACCGAAATAAAGGGAATCACTTTTAGCAAGCCACCTAATTTCTTCACATCCCGTGTATGGGTCCTTTCATAGATCATTCCAATCAAAGCAAAGAAGAGTGCTGTCATAAATCCATGGGAAAGGGATTGCAAAATAGCACCGGTCCAGGCCGTTTTGTTGAGCATCAGCAAGGCGAACAATACCATACCGAGGTGACTTACCGAAGAATAGGCATTGATATATTTCAGATCTGTCTGGTGTATGGCTGCCAGTGCTCCGTAAAAAACGCCGATCACGGCAAGTACGATAAAGAAATTTGCCCAGAGCATCGACCCTTCAGGCAAAAGGTACATGGCTACTCTGAAAACACCATAACCCCCCAGCTTCATCAATACCCCGGCGTGCAGCATGGATACCGCTGTTGGTGCCGAAGCATGACCATCAGGCGACCAGGTATGAAAAGGAAACAGGGCACCCAGCACCGCAAATCCGATAAATGTAAGCGGGAAAAACAATTTCTGCGCCTCAACAGGGATATTTACTTTGGCAATTTCTAGTATGTTAAAAGTTAGCGCTCCCCCGTCTGCATTGGAATTGAAATAAATTCCCAAAATCCCGACCAGCAATACGGCTGAGGCTCCCATCAGCATCAGGGTTAATTTCATGGCTGAATACTCTTTTGGTCCGGAACCCCAGATCCCGATAAGGAGGTACATGGGGATAACGGCTATTTCGTAAAATACGAACATGGTAAAAAGGTCGAGCGAAATGAAAAATCCAAATACACCTGTGGCCAGAACGATCAGTGAGATAAAAAATTCCTTGGGCAGTTCTTCCATTTTCCAGGAAATAAAAACCCCGGCCAGAACAACGATAGAGGAAAGCACGATCATAGCAACTGAAATTCCGTCAACACCAATGATATAATGAATATTGAACTGTTCGAACCACACAAAATCTCTTTGAAAGACCATGAGGTCCTGGTTGGTTTTTCTTTCCTGAAAATAAGCATATACCAGATGGAAGGACATAAGAAATTGCACGAACATACCTATCAGGGCAATAACCCGGGCTTGCTGCAAATTCTTTGCAAAGAAGAGGACAAGTATTGTGATTACAGGTACTATTAAAAATAAGGTCAGTATATCCATCTTTACATTAAATTATAAACAACAATAATTACCAGAATAACAAGTCCGCCCAGGAAGGCAAAGGCGTAATCCTGAATTCTTCCGGATTGCATTCCTTTGATCTTTTCTGAACCTGCAACCGTAGAATTTCCGATCAAATTCATGGTACCGTCCACTACGTGCTTGTCAAACCAGGCAAAAGGGGTGGAGACTCTCTTGAAAATGATCTCTTTGGTTACAAACAGGTATAATTCATCAATATAGAACTTGTGGTAGACCCATTGGTACAGGCCTCCCAGGGTATCCGCAATTTTATCCGGCAAGGTCGTTTTCTTTTTATAAAACAGGAAAGCCAGACCCATACCGACAACCGCCATGGTAACCGCTATTGTTGCTAATGGAACATTCAAATGGGCTTCAAAGCCTTTCTTGTCGGCGGAAACATATTCGCTGAAATGTATATATCCTGTTACGATGCTCAAAAAGGCCAGTACCATCAAAGGCAGGGTCATAGCCAAAGGCGATTCGTGGGGTGTATGCTTGTATTCGCGCTGCTTGTTCCAGAAGATACCAAAATACAACCTGAACATATAAAAAGCGGTGAGAAAGGCCACAGAAATTCCAATGCCATAGAGCAATTTGCTGTGCTCAAAGGTAGCAACCAGAATCTCATCTTTGCTGAAAAATCCTGCGAAACCGGGGAAACCCGCAATAGAAAGTGCGGCTATGAGGAAAGTGAGATGTGTTACAGGCAGGTATTTTCGGAGTCCGCCCATTTCGAGCAGGTTATTGGTGTGCACAGCATGTATTACCGAGCCTGCTGCAAGAAAGAGCAGGGCTTTGAACATGGCATGTGTAAACAGATGGAACATGGATGCCATATAACCCAGTCCTTCATGTCCGTAATAACCGGATACGCCAAGAGCAAGCATCATATAACCGATTTGAGACATGGTAGAAAAGGCCAGAACCCTTTTGATATCAGTTTGGGTGAGGGCAATGATCGCGGCAAAAAGGGAAGAGAAGGCACCAACCCAGGCCACGATATGCAATGCAAAGCCATCCTCGACAAAATAATATACAGGAAACAGTCTTGCGACAAGGAATACACCTGCCACAACCATAGTGGCAGCATGGATGAGTGCTGATACCGGGGTTGGACCTTCCATGGCATCTGGAAGCCAGATGTGTAAGGGGAACATGGCAGATTTACCGGCACCGCCCATAAAAATGAGAATCAGAGCCCAGGTGATTACTGACAAGCCCATGAATGACTGTGAGGCCCAGTTTGCGATGGCAGGACCTTCCAGACTGTTAAGAGAAGCAAAATCAAAGGTACCCGTGTAATACCCAATAATCAGTATGCCGATCAAAAAACCGAGGTCGGCAAAACGAGTGACTATGAAAGCCTTTTTGGCAGCAGCTACCGCTGAAGGCTTGGTGTAGTAATACCCGATTAGCAAAAAGGAGGAAACGCCCACCAGCTCCCAAAAAATATAGATCTGAAACAAATTGGTCGACAAAACCAATCCCATCATGGAGAAAGTGAAGAGCGACAGGAATGCAAAGAATTTTGTGTATCCCTCATCCCCTTTCATATATCCTGTGCTGTAAATATGGACAAGCAGCGACACGGTCGACACAACGATCAGCATCATAACAGAAATCGGGTCGATCAGAACGCCCATTTCAATTTTAAGCGTATCAGTAAAACGCATCCAATCCGATTTGTAAACATAGGTCTGGTAAACATCCCCAATTTTTCCCTCAACAAAAAAATAATTATAGGCAAGGAAAGCACTGATCAGAAAGACCGTGAGCAATCCCAGTGTACCCAGCCATCCTGATACCGGCGGTTTGATTTTTTTGTAGAATATGCCCAGCAACAAGAAGAAAAATAAGGGTATAAGCGGAATATAAATTGCGTACAGGTAGTTCATAATGATCCTATTTCTAATTCAAAGACAGAATTTTGCATGTTTTAATACTTCATTGTTTCGGTATCTTCCACTTCAACAGAAGTGACCAATTTATACAGGTTTATAATGATGGCCACTGCCAAAGCCGACTCAGCGGCTGCGATAGCGATAATGAATATCGAAAAATAGACCCCTTCCAGATTCTCTGGAAACAGGTATTTGTTCATTATCACAAAATTTATGGCCGAAGCGTTTAAAATCAGTTCCACCGACAACAACATGGTGATCATATTCTTGCGGGTTAAAAAACCGTAAATCCCTATAAAGAACAACAGGGTTGTAACTGTTAAGATCTCATAAATGCTGACTCCTGCTATCATGTTCTGCTATTTGTTATTTTCTAATTTTTCTCCTTTCGCAATCACGATCGCCCCGATCATGACGGCTAAAAGCAGGATACTAATGACTTCAAAAGGCAAGATATAGCCCCCGTCCCCAGTGTTGAGCAAGCCTGCGCCGATTACTTCAATCTCTGTAACATTTCTGTTTTCGACCGCCTGAAACGGATAACTGTAGATCGCAAACAGGGTTAAACCCGCACCAAGAGCGCTCAGCAGCAAGGCGGCCCATTTTCTCGTAGCTGTTGCCACGTCCAGGCGCAGCTCAATATGGTGCACCAGGAGTACAGAAAAAATGATCAGTACAATTACCCCTCCGGCATATACCGCCAGCTGAACAGCCGCCAGAAAAGTATAATCGACCATAAAATAGATACCGGCTATACCCATTAATACAAAGAGCAGGTAGATCACAGACCGCAGCATTTTTCTGCTCGTAACCGCTTTGATCGCGAAAACAACCATGACCAACGCTAAAAAATAAAATAGTATTCTTTCCATTTCTTTAATCTTCTACACCGGGTAACAATCTTGACCCCGGCTTATTTAATACTTTGGTTAACGAGGACCTGTCATAAACAGAATTCTCAAAATTCTGCGCCCATACAATTGCGTCTGTCGGGCAAGCTTCTATGCACAGACCGCACATGGTGCACATGGATAAATGATAGATATGCTTATCGATCATTTTTTTCTTTTTCCCGGTGTCAGGATCTACCTGCCGGTCCCAGATGATTTCAATAGATCCGTTCGGGCATGCCAGTTCACAGGACTGGCAACCGGTACATCTGTGAAAATTATCTTTATCATGGGGCATGACTACTTCACCCCTGAACCGTTCGAACATTTTTAGGGTATCCCGGTTATCCGGATATTCCTGAGTAATGATCTCTCTGGGAGCATTTATAAAATACTTCCCCGTAACGCTCATACCGGTGAGCAGTGTTTTTATTCCGTTATATATATCTGAAAAATAACTCATACTTTCTTACTTAAAAAGTTATAACCCATCCCAGCCATACTACTATTGCCATGAATACCAGGTTGAAAAGGTTAATAGGCAACAAATATTTCCATTCCAGATTCAGCAGCTGATCAACCCTTAATCTCGGGAAAGTCCATCGGAACCACATCATCAAAAATACGATGATGAGTACCTTTCCCAGGAACCAAAGCACAGATGGAAACCACGAAATCTCTTCAGTAATTCCAAAAGGGGAAAGCCATCCTCCAAAAAATACGATGACCGCTATAGCTGAAATAATGAACATGTTGATAAATTCAGCCAGAAAGAAATAAGCGAACTTCATACCCGAATACTCGGTGTGAAAGCCTGCGCCTAATTCAGATTCAGCCTCAACCAGATCGAAGGGAGCCCTGTTGGTTTCAGCCGTACCGGCGATCATAAAAATAACAAAGGCAATGATGGCAGGAATATGTCCCTGTACTATCAGCCAGCCGTTCTTCTGAACCTCAATGATCTCTGACAACTGTAAGGAACCGGTCAACACGACCATCGTCAGCAGCGAAAGACCTACGGAAAGCTCATAGCTCACAACCTGCAAACCACTTCTCATGGCACCGATGAGAGAATACTTGTTGTTACTGGCCCAGCCACCCAAGAGAATTCCGATCACACCAACAGAAGAAACTGCCAGTAAAAAGAAAATCCCGATGTTGATATCGAAGGCTTGAAACTGCGCCGAAAATGGCAGTACAGCCATGGCCAGCAGGGCAGTAATGATGGGAAAATAGGGAGCCAGATTGTAAAGAAATTTATCTGCCCTGTTGGTCCCATACATTTCTTTCGAGACCAGTTTGAGGGCATCGGCCATGGTTTGAAACAAGCCAAAAGGACCTACTCTGTTCGGGCCTAAACGCAACTGAAACCAGGCAGCAACCTTTCTTTCCAGCAAGACCAGATACAAACCGGCCACAGCAAAGACCAGAAGATAAGCTACGGCGATTAAAACCATTTCCACATACGGAGCCACTCCTTCGGGCAATACATCAAACAGCCAGGTATGTATGGATTTGGTTATTGATAGTGGTAAAAATATTTTATACATCATATATTATCTGTCTATATCAGGAATTACAAAATCAAAGGAAGCCATGATGGAAACCAGGTCGCCGATCTTTCCTCCTTTTGCAACATGGTTTAAGGCCGAAAGATTAGAAAATCCGGGTGAGCGGAATTTCACGCGGTAAGGATTTTTATTTCCATCGCTGTTAATATATACCCCCAACTCACCTCTCGCAGTTTCAACCCTTTGGTAAAATTCGCCTTTGGGCAATTTGATTACGGCCTTGGTGGGCACCAGATGATCCCCTTCCGGAATATTGTCGATCAACTGCTCAATGATCGATAAGGATTCCCACATCTCGAGTATCCTTACCTTATATCGCGCAAGGGTATCACCCTCATTCATAACAATTTCCTTAAACGAAACCCTGTCATAAGCGCTGTACGGATGTCTTTTTCTGACATCACTGGCAAAGCCTGAACCTCTTGCTACCGGTCCGCTGACTCCAAAAGAGATAGCATCTTCTCTGGATAAGACCCCTACTCCCTTGGTTCTGTTAATAAATATGATGTTCCCTGAAAGAAGCCGGTCGTATTCGGGTAATTTGGTTTTAAAATGCGCTACAAATTCTTTCACCCTTTTCACAAAATTCGGGTGAATATCATACATCAAACCTCCGGGGATATTATAATTCATGGTAAGCCTTGCTCCACAGGTCTCTTCAAAAATATCATTGATCATCTCCCTGTCGCGGAAAGCGTAGAAATAGGTAGTAAGTGCACCCACGTCCATTCCCATAACACCCCACCAAAGCTGGTGGGAAGCGAGTCTGGTCAGCTCTGAAAGTATGGTCCGGATAACTTTTACCCTATCGGGAATTTCCAGCTGAAGGCCCTTTTCAACTGCCAGGCAAACTGCTTCATTGTTGATATGTGATGACAGGTAATCCATCCTGTCGGTAAGATGAACGATCTGCTGGTAACTGTCTCTCTCACACATTTTTTCAATGGAGCGGTGGATATACCCAAGATCCGGGTCAACATTAACGATCGTCTCGCCGTCTATGGTTAAAATTAGCCTCAAAACACCATGCGCTGCCGGGTGCTGAGGACCCATATTTACGAAGTATTCTTCGGATTTGATCTTATTTTCAGTTTCTATTTCTGCCATGCTAAACTATTTAATGACCATATTGGCTTCATCGACATAATCTTTTCTCAATGGATAACCATCCCAGTCAGGTGTCAGAAACAACCTTTTCAAATTGGGATGACCCTTAAATCGTATCCCAAAAAAGTCGAACACTTCCATTTCATGAAATTCCGCAGTACGCCAGATATCGCATACCGTATCGAGTTCAGGTGTTTCGCGATCTGCAGTCATTACTTTAACAACAATTTCGTGTTTCAGATCTGTTGAAGCCAAATGATAAATAACACCGAGCTCATTGCCCCAATCCATACCGGTTACACAAAAGAGGAGATCAAAATGGGTGGCAGGGTCAGCCTTTAACTTCCGGCAGAATTCATGCAAATCCTCTTTCCGGACTGTAAAAGTTAAAAATTCTGTTCCTTCTTCGGTGGTCTGAAGCGTAAAGCCCCAGGTATCTATTAACTTAATTAGTTCTTCGTTCGACATGGGTCCGAATTATTAAAGGGTTCCTTCGTCAAAGCCATCGATTGGATTGACCTTGGTTTTTGCATGCTCTGTTTTGATCTTTTTTTGAAGAAGGATCAGTCCTTCCAGCAGTGCTTCAGGCCTAGGCGGACAGCCGGGGATGTACACATCCACGGGAATCACATGATCTGCTCCCTTGACAACTGAATAGCTGTTGTAATAAAATGGCCCACCCGAAATAGCACAGGCCCCCATGGCAATTACGTATTTTGGTTCTGCCATCTGATCGTAAAGCCTTCTCAACACCGGAGCCATTTTGTTAACTATGGTGCCCGCAATGATGATCAGGTCGGCCTGTCGCGGGGAAGGCCTTGCCACCTCAAAACCAAACCTCGAAAAATCGTGTTTGGAGGCGCCTGTCTGCATCATTTCTATAGCGCAGCAGCTCGTGCCAAAGTACAGCGGCCAGAGGGAATTCGAACGTCCCCAGTTGATCACGCTGTCTAGTGCGGTCACTACTATATTGCCTCCATTACCACCGGGAATAACTTTTCCGGGAAAGTCCTTTGGCAGGTCATACTCCATACCTGAACCCTGATACTGGTCTAAAAATCTTTTTTTCTCGTCTATTCCCATCGTAATGCTCCTTTTTTCCATGCGTATAGTAGTCCCAGACCAAGTATGGCCAGAAAGATCAAAATTTCTATCAGGGCCACAGTACCTAAATCTTTAAAAACAACAGCCCAGGGAACTAAAAATGCCACCTCAATATCAAAGATCAGAAAGAGTATGGCAAACAAATAGTATCCAACCTTAAATTGAACCCAGGTGGGCCCAATGGTTTCCACCCCGCACTCTACTGGTTCCTGTTTTTGTTTGTTGTCTGATTTGGGTGAGATGAGGTTTGATAAAAAATTGGCCCCGGCCACCAAAACCACTCCGGCCAATATAAAAACTACAATTGCTTCGTAACCCATAATTATTTATCCTTTCATTTTTCCGGAAAGGTTCTATTTATTTTACTTCATAGGTGTCTCCTGAGAAAAAAAGTTCATCCACCTTGGTAAACTTTGATTTTTTTCTCACTTCCTTTGTTAATTCCAATTCTCTTTCCTCAAAAGTTAGGTCTTCAAAACTTCTGATGATACCCACAGCAACCGGATGTGACATTCTCACGAGCATCTGGTGCAAAGTTGGGTCTTCACATTTTGCATCATGAACGAGAATGTCATTTTCAGTAATACCGTTTTCTCCTATAGTAACAACTTCAAGTTTTAATCCATTAAGAACCAGTCCCTTATTGTGTTCTTTTCCAAAGATCATCGGTTTTCCGTGTTCCAGAAAGATCTGCTGGTCTTCTTTTACATCTTTATCTGTAATACTGGTAAAGCATCCGTCATTAAAGATCACGCAGTTCTGCATCACTTCGATCAAGGAGGTACCTTTGAACTTTTGGGCATCAATAAAAAGCTGGGACATTTCTTTTGGCGTATTTCCTCCAATTCTGGCAAAAAACCGCGCCTGAGCACCTATGGCCAGTTCCCCGGGCTGAAATGGCGGCTGGGTGTTTCCATAGGGAGAAGATTTCGTTTTTTGCCCGATGACCGAGGTTGGCGAAAATTGCCCTTTCGTCAGTCCGTATATTTCATTATTAAATAAAATTACATTGATATCGAGATTTCTTCTCAGTAAATGAATAAAATGATTGCCACCTATGGCAAGGCTGTCGCCATCTCCGGTGATCATCCAGACAGACAGGTTGTTGTTTGCCAGTTTCACCCCGCTTGCTATGGCTGCAGCGCGTCCGTGGATACCATGCATACCGTAGCAATCCACATAATAGGGAAATCTGGAGGAGCAGCCTATACCTGAAATAAATACGATGTCTTCTTTTTTTACGTCCATTTCGGGCAAGGCCTTCAGCATGGATCGCAGGATCACGTAATCGTCACAACCCGGACACCACCTTACTTCCTGGTCACTTTGAAAATCCTTAAAGGTCAGTTTTTCTGTGAGTGTGTCTTCCATTTTTTAAGAGTTTAAGATATTTTTAAACTGGTTTACCAGATCCGATACAGAAAATGGCAATCCCTGAATTTTGTTGTACTGATGAAATTCTACGCCCTGGTATTTCGATCTCAGGACAAAAGAAAGTTGTCCGAGATTTATTTCGCAAACCACGATTTTTTTAAATCTTGAAAATACTTCCAGTGTATTTTTAGGCATCGGATTTATATAATTAAAGTGAGCATGGCCAACTTTAAATCCTTCGTTGTGCATCTGTTTAACCGCAGAATGCAAACTACCAAAGGTACCTCCCCAACCAACAACGAGCAGATCACCCTCCGCAGCATAATCAGCAGTTAATTCGGGTATGAAATTTTCAACACCTTTTACTTTCTCCGCACGGATGTGGGTCATGTGTTCGTGATTCTCCGGATTGTAAGATACATTTCCGGTTATTTTATCCTTTTCCAGACCCCCGATCCTGTGTTCAAAACCTTTTGTACCGGGAATAACCCAATTTCTTGCCAGGGTTTTTACATCCCTGTCATATGGATGCCATGATTCCCTGGATTTGTCTAATTTTTTGACGTTGATCACAGGCATGTCATTGATCGACTTCACCTTCCAGGGCTCTGAACCATTGGCTATATAACCGTCGGTCAATAAAATTACCGGAGTCATAAATTCCACTGCCAGTCTGGCCGCTTCATAAGCATAGTCAAAACAATCTGCCGGAGTGCTTGCTGCAATAACTATTACAGGGCTTTCACCATTTCTGCCAAACAATGCCTGCAACAGATCCGACTGCTCGGTTTTGGTTGGCAGGCCTGTTGATGGGCCTCCTCTTTGTACATCTACGATAACCAGGGGTAATTCTACCATGAGTGCCAGATTGATGGCCTCGCTTTTTAATGCCAGTCCGGGACCTGAAGTTGTGGTAATGGCCAGATCTCCGGCAAAGGCGGCACCGATGGCCGAGGTAATCCCGGCAATTTCATCTTCAGCCTGAAATGCTTTTACACCAAAGTGTTTGTGTTTTACCAGTTCATGCAAGATATCTGTTGCGGGGGTTATTGGATATGAACCCAGAAAAAGTTCCAAACCGGACTTTTCCGCCGCTGCCAGGAAACCCCAGGCAGTTGCCGTGTTTCCGTTCAATATCCTGTAAGTCCCTTTCGGCATTTTTGAAGGGGCCACTTTATAGGCAACAGGAATCAGTTCCAAAGTTTCGGCATAGTAATAACCTGCCTTCAGAACCCTTGCATTTGATTCGGCGACTTCAGGATTGTACTTGAATTTCTTGGCAAAGAAATCCAGGGTATAATTCATATCCCTGTTGTACATCCAGTAAACCATTCCAAGTGCAAACATATTTTTACTCCTGACGATACTTTTCGTGTCGAGCGTCAATCCCTTAACAGCTTCTTTGGTAAGTGAAGTCATGTCAACTTCAATGACTTTGTAATTGCTCAGAGATCCGTCTTCCAGCGGATTGGATTTGTATTCTGCCTTTTCGAGGTTCTTTTCATTAAAGGAGTCTTTGTCAATGATGACCATGTGTCCCGGTTTTAAAGCAGAAATATTCGTCTTCAAAGCCGCAGGATTCATGGCTACCAGCAGATCCAGGTCATCCCCCGGAGTACTGATCTCTACACTGCCTATGTGCACCTGAAACCCGGATACTCCATACAGGCTGCCCTGAGGAGCTCTGATTTCAGACGGATAATTTGGGAACGTAGCAACATCGTTTCCGAACATCGCGGAAGTATCAGTGAACTGGGTTCCTGTCAGCTGCATTCCGTCGCCGGAATCTCCGACAAAGCGCATAACCACTGCATCGACTTCTTTAGCTACCTTACCTGCACCATTAATTTTTTCTATGATCATAATAGGATGGGCTTAATATATTGTTCTTATATAAATTTTGGCTGCACATCAGCAACCAATTTTTTTTTCAAGTTTATCCCGACAAAAATAAGTTACCGCTACAAACTGTATCATGATAAAAGTCAGTCTAAATTTATTTTAAAGATAATTTAAATTTGTTCTAAATTACCATTTACCTGTATTTTTTGGAATTTTATTATATAATTTTGTAGGGTATAAATTTTTAAGATTATGGCTATAAAAATAACCGATGAGTGCATTAACTGCGATGCGTGTATTGCAGAATGTCCTAATAACGCAATTTATGAACCTGATACCGAATGGACTTATGCTGAAGGTACTGCCTTAAAAGGAGCTGTTACCGTTCCCGGCAGTGGTACTAAAGCTGATGCCGGTGCGAAACATGAACCGCTTAGCGATGAATTCTATTATATTGTTACCGAAAAGTGTACCGAATGTAAAGGATTCCATGATGAACCGCAATGTGCTTCTGTTTGTCCGGTTGACTGCTGTGTACCTGATGGGGACCACAAGGAAACTGAAGCTGAGCTTCTGGCTAAAAAAGCCTGGATGCACGGTGAATAAACACCTACCGGTAAAGATCAAAAAGTCGTCTGAAATTCAGGCGACTTTTTTTTTTGCCCAGACTTCTTTATAATCATTCTAAATTTAAAATATACGGCAAGGAATGACTTATATCATTATTTAAAATTTTTATACCTATTAACTTTGCCTCGTAAAGATTCTAAAGAATTAAATAATCACAATTTAACTAAAGTTCAATAATCGCTTCAAATAATTAATTGGTATCATGGAAAAAAAGGTTAAAAAAATAATTTGTGACGGTAACGAGGCCGTGGCGAGGATAGCGCATAAAACAAATGAAATTTGTGCTATATACCCTATAACCCCGGCATCACCGATGGGAGAGCATGTTGATGTTTTCAGCGCGCAGGGAAAAACGAATATATGGGGAAATATACCTAAGATCGTTGAATTACAAAGTGAAGGTGGCGCTGCTGGTTCTGTTCATGGTGCCTTGCAATCGGGTGCACTCACAACCACTTTTACTGCTTCACAGGGCTTATTGCTGATGATCCCCAATATGTATAAGATAGCCGGAGAATTACATCCCTGTGTTATTCATGTGGCTGCCAGAACCCTGGCCACACATGCACTTTCCATATTTGGTGATCACAGTGACGTGATGTCTACCCGTCAAACAGGATTTTCGATGTTGTTTGGAGGAAATGTACAGGAAGCCCAGGATTTTGCTTTGATCTCTCAGGTCTCTACGCTGCGTTCCAGAGTACCGTTCCTGAATATCTTTGACGGTTTCAGAACATCTCACGAGATCTCTAAGATAGATTCCATTCCGGATGAAGTAATTAAAAAAATGATGCCGGAAGCAGATATTCTTGCACATAAAGAAAGGGCTTTGGATCCGGATAACCCGGTAATTAAGGGTACTACCCAAAATCCCGACGTCTTTTTCCAGGCAAGAGAGGCCGCTAATAAATATTACACCCAGGTTCCCGGAATTGTTAAAGATGTCATGAATGAGTTCTACAAGCACACGGGCAGAAAATATGAACTATTTGATTATATAGGAGACCCAAATGCTGAAAAAGTAATTGTTATTATGGGTTCAGGTGAGGGATCTGTGCGTGAGACCGTGAATGCCATGGTTGAAAAAGGTGAAAAAGTAGGGGCTCTGTTTATCAGGTTGTACCGTCCTTTCTATGCCAAGGATTTTATTGAAAAATTGCCTAAAACCGTTAAAACGATCGCGGTACTCGACAGAACCAAAGAACCGGGCTGCATCGGTGAACCGGTTTATCTCGATGTGATCACTGCATTTGTTGAAAGCGGAATTGCCATGCCAAAGATCATCGGAGGCAGATATGGTTTGAGTTCAAAAGAATTCACACCTCCTATGGTAAAAGGAATTTATGACGAAATGGGCAAGGCCGATCCAAAAAATCACTTTACGGTTGGTATCAAAGACGACGTGACCTTTACCAGTTTAGAACCTGATAAGAACTTCACTTTAAAAAGAACCACCATCAACTGTATGTTTTATGGTCTGGGTTCAGACGGAACAGTGGGAGCTAACAAGAATTCCATCAAGATCATCGGAGAAACAACAGATAATTATGTTCAGGGATACTTTGTGTACGACTCTAAAAAGGCCGGTGCACAAACTATTTCACACCTGCGTTTCGGACCTGATCCTATCCACTCGACCTACCTGGTGCAAAGGGCTGATTTTATAGCCAGCCATCAGTTTAAATTCATCAAGAAATTCAACATGATAGAAGACCTGAAACCAGGCGGAACATTCCTGTTGAATTCGCCTTTTTCCAAAGATGAGATCTGGGATCTGTTACCTGCAAAGGTTCAGGCAGAGATCATTAAAAAAGAAGCCAAATTCTATGTGATCGATGCTTCAAAAGTGGCACAGGAAGCCAATTTGGGCAAGCGTACAAATACCATCCTGCAGACCTGTTTCTTTGCCATCTCGGGCGTATTGCCAAGAGCTGAGGCGATCCAGAAAATCAAGGATGCCATCGTTAAAACCTATTCTCACAAAGGAGAAAAGGTCGTTAAAATGAATTTCAACGCTGTTGACCAGTCGCTGGCCAATTTATTTGAAGTAAAATATCCGAAAACAGTATCCAGCAAGCAGGATATGCTTTCCGTAATGACAAACACACCGGATGGTTTCGTGAAAGATGTACTCGAAGTGATCCTGTCCGGAAACGGCGATGAATTGCCAGTTAGTGCTTTCTCTGTTGACGGTACATTCCCAACAGGAACATCACAATACGAAAAGAGCGGTATAGCCGACTTTATACCGATCTGGGATGATGCCGATATTTGTACACAGTGTAACAAGTGTGTGGCCATTTGCCCTCACGCTGCGATCCGCGCTAAAGTTGTAAGCAATGAAGAACTGCTGAACGCTCCTCAGGGACTGAAATTCGTTCCTGCAAAAGGAAGACCATTTACCGAAAACGAGTCTTATGTATTGCAGGTAGCACCTGAAGATTGTACCGGTTGCGACCTTTGTGTAATGGTATGTCCTGCAGAAAGCAAAGAGATACCCGGATTTAAATCCATCAACATGCATAAGAAAATTGAGTTTGACAAAGTAGAAAATGTATACTGGGATTACTTCATCAATTTGCCTGATTACGACCGTACAGCCCTTACCATTACCAATGTGAAAGGAGCTCAGTTCCTGCAACCTCTTTTTGAGTTTTCCGGCGCCTGTTCAGGTTGTGGGGAAACACCTTATATCAAGTTGCTTTCTCAGCTTTATGGTGACAGTATAGTTATTGCCAATGCTACAGGCTGCTCTTCTATCTACGGAGGAAACCTGCCTACTACACCATACAGGAAAAACGAATTCGGAAGAGGACCGGCCTGGGCCAATTCTCTGTTCGAAGACAATGCCGAGTTCGGTTTGGGTATACAATTGGGTATAAACAAGAAACATGAAATTGCAGTGGATCTTTTGAAATCTCTGGAATTGCTGGTTGGAAGCGAAATAGTAGAAGCCATACTCAATAACCCCGAAGAAACTGAAGAGCAGAAAAAGGAAAAACTTGCTCATATCGATGAATTGAAACAGACCTTACTCATCCTGGACAACAATGATGACGCGAAAAGACTGCTCAATTATGCGGATTCACTTCGCAAAAAAACGGTCTGGATCCTTGGAGGAGATGGCTGGGCTTATGATATAGGTTATGGCGGAGTTGACCACGTGCTCGCTTCAGGTGAAAATATCAATATTATGGTTCTGGATACGGAAGTTTATTCAAACACCGGAGGGCAGACTTCCAAGGCAACCCCGATTGGTGCTAGTGCAAAATTCTCGATAGCCGGAAAGAAAACCCATAAAAAGAGCCTGGCACTTCAGGCAGTTTCTTACGGAAATGTTTATGTTGCTCAAATCGCTATGGGAGCCAAAGATACCCAGACCTTAAACGCGATCAGAGAGGCTGAAGCTTATCCCGGACCTTCACTGATTATTGCCTATTCTCATTGTGGGGAACATGGTTATGATCTGAAATATGGTGCACAACAACAGGAGTTAGCTGTAGAAACAGGTTACTGGCCCTTGTTCCGATTCGATCCTTCAAAACCAAAAGGCAAGAAGTTCAAACTCGATTCAAAAGCTCCCGAGAAACCGCTTCAGGATTTTATGTACAATGAAGCCCGTTTTAAAAGAGTTGCCACTGATACGCCTGAATACGCTGCTGCCCTGCTGGCAGAAGCCCAGGAAAGAGTCGATTCCAACTGGGAACGATTAGAATTGTACAAAGACATATAATAAAAACAGGGGTCCGAGTCATATCGGACCCCATAATTTTTCAGATATGGATCAAAAACCAACTTCATTGTTAAATACAGCCCTTGAAAATCTGAATGCCGCAGGCGAAGCCCTTTACAAACCCGAAGAAGATATTATTTCTTATGCCGTTTGCAAATACTCTCAAAATGCCATACTCAATTATCTGAAAGGCTTTTTACAGACCAAAGGTTATGAGACCCACGATCATGAAACCATACAGGGGCTCTATAACAGATGCAAATCCATTGAGCCGAAGTTCAAGCAAATTGACCTCCGTGTAATCGATTGTAAAACCAAAGAGATCGATGAGGAATATTGTATAGAAGTAGACAGGGTGAAGCAATGCCATGCCGTTGCCGACCATCTGGATACTGTTTTGAGATCTATGAAAATTGTTTAATTTTCAGGTGTCTGAGAAAACAATTAATTAATCATTTAGTTTCAACACCGCCATAAATGCCTGTTGTGGTATTTCTACATTACCGATCTGGCGCATTCTTTTTTTGCCTTTTTTCTGCTTCTCAAGGAGCTTTCTTTTTCTGGTGATATCTCCTCCGTAACATTTTGCAGTAACATCCTTTCGCAAGGCTTTGATCGTTTCCCTCGCAATTATTTTTGCCCCTATCGCTGCCTGAATCGGGATATCAAATTGCTGTCTGGGTATAAGCTCCCTGAGTTTTTCGCACATCTTTTTGCCTATACGATAGGCATTGTCAGTATGCAATAGGGCCGAAAGGGCATCAACCGGCTGGCTGTTGATCAATACATCAACCCGCACCAGCCTGGAAGGCCTGAATCCTATCGGGTGATAATCAAAAGAGGCATAACCCTTGGAAACGGTCTTTAATCTGTCATAGAAATCAAAAACAATTTCAGACAAAGGCATATCAAAATGAAGTTCTACCCTTTCAGGTGTCAGGTAATTCTGGTTGGTGATCTCCCCCCTCTTTTCAATACACAGCGTCATTACCTGGCCGATATATTCTGATTTTGTAATGATGCTCGCTTTAATATAAGGTTCCTCCACACGATTCAAAAAAGAAGGGTCCGGCAGGTCTGTCGGATTATTTATCAAAATAAATTCGTCAGTGTTCTTATTGGAATAGGCGTGATAAGATACGTTTGGCACAGTGGTTATAACGGTCATATCAAATTCGCGCTCCAATCGCTCCTGAATGATCTCCAGATGAAGCATACCCAGGAATCCGCAGCGGAATCCAAAACCGAGGGCTGCTGAACTCTCAGGCAAAAATACCAGTGAGGCATCATTCAACTGCAGTTTTTCCATGGAAGACCGTAATTCCTCATAATCTTCTGTATCCACCGGATATATCCCGGCAAAAACCATGGGTTTAACATCTTCAAAACCATGGATAATTTCCGTGGTCGGATTTTTGGCATCGGTAATCGTATCGCCTACCTTTACCTCACTGGCAGTTTTAATACCCGTAATCAAATAACCCACATCGCCTGCTTTTATAGACTGCTTGGGTTGCTGCCGCAATTTCAGGGTTCCTACCTCCTCCGCAAAATATTGGTTTTTCGTTGACATAAACATGATGGCCTGCCCTTTGCTGATCTCACCATTCATGATCCTGAAATAGGTTTCTATACC
>JBFYPZ010000013.1:0-26861 GCA_041303035.1 Flavobacteriaceae bacterium | reverse complement strand
AAAAGTCAAAAGTCAAAAGTCTCAGTTCAGGACAAGAACGAGGAACCAGGAAAATGAAGATTAAAAAACTCCAGTTTCTCCTTTCTCAATACTCAATACTTTTCTCATATATCCGTCCACCAATCAAAAAATAAATATATTTGATCCGTCATCCACTTAATTGAATCTAATTGCTGGAAAAAAACAACAAACGCCTCATCAATGCCTGGGCCTCCTTTGACTGGTCCAATTCGGTGTATAACCTGATCGTCACTACAGCCATATTTCCTATTTACTATATGAGCACCACCGAGGCTGCTTTTGGAGGTGAAATGGTAAAATTCTTCGGTATGGAGATCAAAAACTCCGTCCTTTTTTCTTATGCCATCTCTTTTTCTTTCCTGGTCATCGTATTTCTCTCACCCATGCTTTCAGGGATAGCAGATTACAGCGGCTCAAAAAAGAAGTTTATGCAGTTCTTTACCTACCTGGGATCGCTCGCCTGTATCGGACTCTACTTCTTTACCGGAGAAAATATTGAATACGGCATTGCCTGTTCTGTTCTTGCCAGTATCGGCTATGCCGGCTCCCTTGTGTTTTACAACGGATTTTTACCGGAAGTGGCTACCAATGACCGCATGGACAGCGTGAGTGCCCGGGGCTTTGCCATGGGTTATATAGGCAGTATACTTTTGCTTATTCTCAACCTGCTCCTGTATCAGAAATACGAACTTTTCGGCTTTGAAAATGCCGGTTCTGCCACACGTTTCGGATTTATCCTTGTGGGTGTCTGGTGGATCAGCTTTTCCCAAATCGCATTTTATTATTTAAAAGACCGCAGCACAGGCAAACCACTCAGCATGAAAATACTGGGTAAGGGAAAGAAAGAACTGATGAAAGTCTTTAAAGTTATCCGAACCAAAGAAGTCATGTACCGCTATCTCAGCGCTTTCTTCTTTTACAGCATGGGGGTGCAGACAGTAATGCTTCTGGCACCTCTTTTTGCCGACAAAGAAATTGGCATGGGCGCTGATGAAATGATCTATATTGTGCTTATATTACAGGTAGTTGCTGTGGTTGGCGCATATTTCTTTGCCTGGCTATCAAAAATTAGAGGCAATGGTTTTGCCATCAGCGTCACCCTGATTATCTGGATCATTATTTGTATTTCAGGTTATTTTCTGCAGGAAAAAATCACTTTTTACACTTTGGCCGGTGCTTTGGGGTTTGTAATGGGTGGCGTTCAATCCCTTTCCAGATCCACCTATTCCAAGCTGATCCCGGAAGAAGCTACCGATACGGCCTCATATTTCAGTTTCTATGATATCACCGAAAAAATTGCCATTGTCATCGGCTCATTGTCTTACGGATTTATTGACCAGGTAACAGGCAGCATGCGAAACAGCATGGTGTTTATGTCTGTTTTCTTTATTGCCGGGTTTATCCTGCTGCAGATCGCAAGGATCAAAAGGAATCTGGTCAGCTCAGATGCCGGAAAAATTAACAATGAATAATGCCGGAAACCAAGCGCTTTCAAAACCTGTTAGAACTGAATATCTCCCTGATCCTCATCAGCACTTCAGGGCCACTGGGCAGGTATATCGACCTCCCCGTGCCTGTAACGATAGCCTTCAGAGCTTTGATAGGCGGAATGCTGATCTACTTGTTCTGCCGGTGGAAGCGCTATGATTTTAAGGTCAAAAAAAAAGACCGGGGTCTGCTCCTGGCTGGTGGCCTGCTCATGCTGATGCACTGGCTTACCTATTTTTATGCGCTCAAACTGTCGAATGTATCTATTGGTATGCTCTCTTTGTTCACTTTCCCTGTAATCACAGCCTTGCTGGAACCTGTGCTGCTCAAAACAAAATTCCAGCTGATCCATCTGATCCTGGGAGGTCTTGTAATTCTGGGTATATATTTTCTGGTACCCGAATTCGACATCAATAACAACAACACGAAGGCACTGGGTTTCGGGGTGTTTTCGGCAGTCTGCTATGCCTTGAGAAATATCATCATGAAATCGAAAGTGAGTGAGTACAATGGTTCTGTGTTAATGCTGTACCAGCTCACCATTATCAGCATTGTTTTGTTTCCTTCTTTTTTTATACTGGACACCTCAAAAATTGCAGAGGAATTACCGGCCGCTATGGTGCTTGCCCTGCTGACAACAGCACTCGGGCATACGATGTTTTTGTACAGTTTCAAACATTTTTCAACCACTTCGGTGAGCATCATGAGCAGTGTGCAGCCCATTTATGGTATCCTGCTCGGCATGTTGTTCTTAAATGAAACTCCTGACCAGAGTGCCGTTCTGGGCGGCGGGCTCATCCTTATCTCTGTAATTCTTGAGAGCATAAGGGCTAAGTATTTTAATTAGTTGAGGTGGTAAATGGTAATAAGGTGAAAGGGTGAAATGGCCTATACTTACACCGGCTATTATAAAAAAGGGTAGATGATTATAGCGCGATGGATCGAATTATGGAAATTCATTTCTGCTCCATAATCTCAACAGAAAAACAACCAAACACAAAAATGACAATGCTCATGAGCGGGCATAACAAGGGTGGATCCCCAGTTAAAGACTCTTTTGCGAAATAACAACTACTTCTCAATTTCATCAGCAATTCGGTTTTTAAATTTGTTGTATAAAAACGAAATGATCAGCAGCAGTATTCCCAATGAAAGAAAAACAATGGTTTTTGAGATCGTGCTCAGGTGTGAAATGTCATAAAAGAAGAGTTTTATCAGGGTAACTCCAAATAAAAGAATGGCTCCAATGCGCAAATATTTTTTAGATTTCCAGATCCCCAGTGCAATCAGCAATAAGGAATAAAGACCCCAAAGTATGCTGAGACCAAGCTTGTCTGAACTGGAAGACCCAGCGAGTTCCATCAGATTAATTAGTTCACTGCTGGCAATCCACAGCAGAGTAAGGTGCAGCAACAGCTCAAAAGTCATTTTCAGATTAATGCTCATAAATTTCTGTCGGATGTACATGTAACAAGCCAGTAGTGTTATCGCAACAAAAATATACGAAACATACCTGATCCCTATATGAAAAGTCCCAACCTGATAATATACAGCCATTGTCCCCTCCAGATAGCTTTCGCGCAATTCACTGAGGGCATAGAGTCCCTGTCCTAAAAAAGCAAGAATAGCAACGGCATTTAAGGCGAGATTAAAGAGTCCCAGAGTTCTGTTCTTCAGTTTTGTTATGTTTATAAACGAAAGCAGTGTGGTGAACAGCAAAGTATAATTGAGTACCCAAATGGTCTTGAATTCCAAAATATCGGTATTATGTTGCTGCTTGTAATCATTTATGTTCAGAAAAGAACTGTCATATTGCTGGTTCCAGTAATTTTCTATTTCCAGCCTCATGGAAAAATAGATCGCGCTCAAAAAAATGGCAGGGATGAACAGGGAGACCAGTTGACGCAAATCTTTCTGTGAACTCAGTGCAGAAGAATATTTTTCGTTCGCATTCAGAATTGTGATCCATCCGAAAGAAGCAATAAATAAGAGCGAGCTAAGAAAATGAATATTGAGCAAGGGCCTGATATTTTCTGCCTTCTCATAATAATTATACTGATTATATGCCATTGACCAGTCCTGCAGCATACTGATTGCCGCAAGAATCATTAAAGGATAAGAAATTTTCTCATAGTCAGGAATCCCTTTGGTCTTGCCAATCCAGAACAATATTGCGGCTTCACCCACCCACAGCAATGTTACCCAGTTTCCGTCCAGCTGAACCGGAACTGCAATGGTAATAAAAACCAGTACTAAACCAGAAACTAAATAGATTAGATTCTTTTCGGTGAGTTTCCGATTGTAAATAATCAGTCCTGCTATAAAATGGATTAGGGCATTACCCAGCGTAAAAAGCCCCAGCAATTGGGCACCCGTCTCATGTCCCTTTAAAATATCATAGCCAAATCCGTAAAAAATAAAGGCGTTAGCAAGTAACAACAGATTATCTGCTATTTCGAATTTTTCTTTTCTTACCAGTTTAAATGAAAGGAAGGTTGTATAGAAAATTACAAAATATAGAAAGAGAAAAGTCAGGGCCAAGACAAAGTGTTTCTCCGTATTGTATTCAGGTCTGTACCAGGTAAAAAAGATAAGCCATGTAAGCACAAAAGCTGAAATATAGAGTATTTTCCAGTACTTCCTGAATGCGATAACCAAAATTCCTATATTGATTATGGCCATATAACTAAAAAGTATAGACACGTTACTGGCATCGTCTTTTAGTAAAAAAGGGATGGCATACGCACCCACCAAACCTATGAGTGAGATAACCTGTTGGTCGTATCTCAAGGCCGAAAACACGGTAAATACCGTAATTAAAGCCATGATGATAAAGGCAGGAATTTGTGGAATCAGTTGATAAAAACTAAAACCTGCAAAGGTCATGAAATACAAAATGGCCATGGCGCCACTTACAAGAACAGCACTGAAATGATCATATTTCTCTTTTAATCTGATACCAAAACCCAGAAGTGCGAGTCCTAACAGATAACCCAGTATTATTCTGGTGAGCGGACTTATCAAATCGCGTTCAATTGTATATTTTGCACCGATGCCTACACCTAAAATGGTAATGGCTATGCCAATTTTATTGATAAGGTTTTCACCGATAAATTTCTCCCAGTCGACCAGGATTTTTGGTGTTTTGGCTTTCACCGCAATCTTGTCGATAGGTATATCCATTTTGGCCTGAGCAGGCTGTTGACTTGAAAAGGTCTCTTTTTTTGTTTTGGGCAAAATGATCCATAAAATGATATAAGCAATAAATCCAAGACCATATAAAAAGGAAACAAGCACCCAGAGGAACCGAACCAATAGTCTGCTCAGATTGAGGTATTCCGCCAAACCGGAACAAACCCCTCCCAAAATAATATGATCAATATCTCTGTATAATTTTTTTGGTGTGCTGCCTGAGACCGGTTTTACAGGTTCTTTTACAGATACTTCTTTGATGTCTTCTGCTTCGATGTTCGTTTCATTTTCTGAAGCTATTCCCGTTTGAACTCTTTTTAGCAAAATGATCTCATCCCTTAGATCCTCCATTTCTTTTGAAAAGACTTCCTGCCTTTTTAAAAGTGATTCCAGCCTAAGGAAAAGCTGGTTAATTTGGTCTTGATTGCCGCTCATAATTTGTTGGTTTAGCAAAATCGATGCACGATAATTATTCTATAAATCATCTCCCATAAAATTTGTTTTTGCTTTGCTTTCATAAAATTACGAATTTTGGCTTTACGATTTGAAGATACGTTTATGGTGATTTGATAAAACTGTTAATCGGTCATTCAGTGATGAAGTGTAATGGTGCCCAGCCGCAGGGTAATGATGAATGGTTTTGCAATAGATTCCTTTTTGTTCATGATTTATGATATATTTGTATGTACACGAAAAATCAAAACCAATCTAAAACCATAAAAAATGAAAAATAAAATACTTTTTGTTGTTGCGCTGTTATTTGGTCTTTTGTTCATCAATGCAGGACTGAATAAATTTTTCAATTATATGCCTATGCCCCAAAATATGCCGGAAGAAACCATCAGGGATTTTCAGGCAATGAAAGAGATTATTTGGCTCATGCCCCTTTTGGGTCTCACGGAGATCATTGGAGGCCTGCTCATCATTTTTCCGCAAAAAAGAGCACTTGGCGCTGTGATTCTTTTCCCAATAGTCGTTGGCATCGTTCTTACACACATTTTCGTCGATATGAGCGGATTACCTATGGCAATAGTAGTTGCCGCTATCCTGGGATGGATCATCTATGAGAACCGTGATGCTTATGAGCCCCTGTAAGTTGACGTAATCTGATGTTGTGTAATACTGCCAGACAAAGGTGCATGACAAGATATATTCAAGCAGCCTAACTTTAATCAGGTTATACCACAAAGCATGTCAAAAAAAGGTGTTGTTTTACTGGGTTTCATTCTCGCAAAATTCGTTTTGCAATACACCTTGATCAGCCCGGAATACGACCTGCAACGAGACGAATACCTGCACCTCGACCAGGCCAACCACCTGGCCTGGGGTTATATATCGGTTCCACCCGTCACTTCCTGGATTTCAGTACTCATCGCTTATTTGGGAAATTCGGTGTTTTGGGTAAAATTTTTTCCGGCCTTGTTCGGAGCTTTAACCATGGTGGTTGTTTGGAAGGCTATAGAATCCCTTAATGGCAATCTGGCCGCGCTTATCCTGGGCGCGAATTGCCTCCTGTTTTCTGCACTGCTCAGACTGAACATCCTCTACCAGCCCAATTCTCTGGATGTTTTGAGCTGGACAAGCTTTTATTTTGTGATCATCAGATACATCCAAACAAACAAGCCGAAATGGCTCTATGCTGCAGCACTTATCTTCGCCATAGGCTTTTTGAATAAATACAATATTATTTTTTTACTTCTTGGATTATTCCCTGCTGTGCTGATTTCTGAGCACCGCAAAGTCCTATTGCAAAAACATTTTTTCTTCGCCATAATTCTGGCTTTCCTGCTTATCCTGCCCAACCTGATCTGGCAGCTCACAAATGATTTCCCTGTGATCCGGCATTTGCGGCAACTGGCAGATACCCAACTGATCCATGTGAACCGCTGGGATTTTTTAAAAAGCCAGCTATTCTTTTTCGTCGGTGCGCTTTTCGTAATTCTTGCAGCGCTCTATGCCCTGCTCTTTAACCCGGTATTTAGAAAATATCGTTTTTTCTTTTTTGTACTGGTATTCACCCTGGCTGTTTTTACCTATTTTAAAGCCAAGGACTATTACGCCATTGGCTTATACCCCATTTATATTGCTTTCGGGGCAGTTTATTTAGGAAATCTTTTGAGAGAAGGCTGGAAGAAATACCTCCTCGCCACAGCCATCATGCTGCCTGTATTGGTTTTTATTCCGTTAAGCAGGGTATTTTTCCCGAACCGGAGTCCGCAATACATTGTGCAAAATGCAGCTCCTTATCAGAAATTTGGCCTTCTTCGCTGGGAGGACGGCAAAGACCATGCCCTGCCGCAGGATTTCGCTGATATGCTGGGATGGAAATCTTTGGCGGAAAAAGTAGATTCTATCGCAACCAGTCTCCCTCACCCGGAACAAACCCTAATTTTGTGTGACAATTACGGACAAGCTGGCGCCATTAATTACTACAAAAAGAATGACCAGATCAGGGCGAATTCTTTTAATGCCGACTATATAAACTGGTTTGATCCGGACATGAAAATCACAGATGTCATTCTGGTAAAGGAGATGGATGATGAAGACAAAGAAAGAACCAAAGAGATTCCGCTTTTTGAAAAAGTGTATCTCGCGGACAAGCGCATTGATCCTCTGGCAAGGGAAAAGGAAATTTCCATTTATGTTTTGCGAGGTGCCAAAATTGATGTGCAAAAGCGCATTCAGGAAGAAATTCATGAAAAGAAGAAGCATTGAAGCATTTTTTCTGTGTCATTTATTTAGGATTGAATACTATTTATGCAGTTAAAATGGGAGCAAATACCCGGTAATTTGTAATTCCATAAGCATAATCAAGACGTGTAAAATAACCTGTAAATTTTAATTTTCAAGGAAACCTTAAACAAACAAGCAAATTATTAAACTCCCTTGCGCTTTTTTATGCTGTTTTTTGCATTTTTTTGCTAAATTTGATTTGCCCATTTGTAAATTATATGAGAATAAAATTACTCCAGTTTTTTTCTGTTTTTCTTCTAGCAATCCACATCAACGGACAGGAAACGCATTTGTTCCAAAAGAAAGAATTGGGTCAAAACACAAAGCTTGTTGCTAAATTCGATATTTCAGGAAAAGATATAATTCCATTAAAAAAAAGTTTTTCACCTCCAGATCAAATTGTATTCGGATTTTTGCCCTATTGGGAATATCCTGCTGCAAAACCAAATTTGCAATATGAGCTTCTCACACACATCGCTTTATTTGATTTTATGACCAATTCCAAAGGCGAAATAACCAATCCAACCGGTTGGCCATGGACAGATATTATCAACGATGCACACGGCGCAGGCACAAAAGCCATACTGACACTGACAAATTTTGGAGGTTCCGAGAATGCGGCAAGTGTTGCTCACAGTATCCTGACCGACCCATCGGCACAAAACACTTTAAAATCAAATATTAAATCCCTGATCACTACCTATAAACTGGATGGAATCAATGTAGATTTCGAAGCGATGAATACGGCCGACAGGGGATCTTTGCTGAATACTTTTATGAAAGATCTTACAGAATATATTCACAAGGAATTACCGGGAAAAGAAGTTTCCTTTGATGGCCCTGCTGTTAACTGGGGCGGTTGGGATTTAGACGGACTATGTGATGCCGTTGATTATCTCATCATAATGGCCTATGATTATAACGGATCCTGGAGCAGCAATACCGGTGCAGTTTCTCCCTTAGTCCATCCCACCAACGGAATTTCTGTTTCAAAGACCCTGTCAAATGACTATAAAACACCCTTATCTAAAAATCCAAAAAAATTGATTTTGGGAGTGCCCTATTACGGTAAACACTGGACCACAGCCAACGAAAATCCGAATTCCAGTGTTGTAAAATATATCAAATCCACGTTCTACAGAACCGCTGCAGATGAGGCCAAATCACATGGGGGCTTTTTATGGGATAACAATTCACAAACACCCTGGTATAAATGGCAAAATGGAGACTGGAACCAGGTTTGGCAGGACAATGAGCCAAGTCTATCCAAAAAATACGATCTTGCCTTACAGGAAAAATTAGGCGGGATCGGGATTTGGGCATTAAATTATGATGGCGACAAGCCTGAACTGTGGAACCTTATCTCAAATAAATTCTTTAACCAGTTGTCGGTTGCCGATTTCGAGCAATCTGCTTTTACCCTTTATCCAAATCCTTCCGAGGGCAAATTCTTTATTCGCACATCAAACAATTCAGTATTAAATTCTGTTTCTGTTTATAACTCTTTTGGACAAAAAATACCTGTCAGCGTTGCCGGCAGTTCATTCGATCTCTCTGCCTTTTCCCAAGGTATTTATTTTGTAAGACTGATTGACGACCGGGGTTATTCAAGCCAAATGAAAATAGTGAATCAATAAACTGCCGATTGAAGGTTGTTTTTTAATCAGTGAGTTTCTCCCATTGAAAAACAGCATTGTTTCTACATCTCCACCCTTTCGGATGGCCGGGAATCCTGAGCATTTCCATGGACCTCATTTCTTTTATTCATCCGATACTGCAAACAAAATTAATTCCCAGGCGATGTCCTGATCTCTTACAGCGCACACCCTACCATCCTTTAGCATCATGAATAAATCCTCAAATGCTGAAATTTGGCTTTTTTTTTCTATCTTCATGCCAACAAAAAATAGTGAATTCTGAATTCCAGCAAAAAAGGGGCGGTACCGAAAAGCCAGATGAGTAGGAAAACTAAAACTACAAAAAGATGCCAAAGTATGTCATTGAAAGAGAAATTCCGGGCGCCGGAAAATTAACTGCCGAACAATTAAAAGGCATATCCCAAACCTCCTGCGGGGTGTTGAGCAACATGGGGACCAGGATCCAGTGGGTACAAAGCTATGTTACCGGTGATAAGGTGTATTGTGTTTATATCGCTCCCAACGCCGAAATGGTAAGGGAACATGCCAAACTGGGAGGCTTCCCTGCAAATGCGGTGAATGAGGTGCTAACCATGATCGACCCGACGACTGCTGAGTGAAGCTCCTGTTTTCCTGAGAATCAAATGCCATGACAAAATACACAAGGAGACAATTGCTCTCACTTACTGTACCTGCCACGCTTGCGGCGACAATGGGTTTTTCTGATCCGGCGGCCAGCCTTATTTTACAAGGGTCTCCCAAAAAAATGAAGGTCCTTGTTGTGGGCGCACATCCCGATGATCCGGAAACCACTTGTGGCGGAATTATGGCCCTGCTCTCCGGTGCAGGCCACGAAGTTATTTCTGTTTACCTTACCAGGGGCGAAGCGGGAATAGAAGGAAAATCACATGAAGAGGCAGCAAAGATCAGAACGGCAGAGGCGCTCAGTGCCTGCGCCATTCTTAAGGCAAGACCCGAATTTCTCGGACAGACAGACGGCAGCTGCGAGATCACTGAAAAACATTACCGCCCGCTGATGGATTTGTTTAAAAAGGAACAACCGGAACTCATTTTCACACACTGGCCCATCGATACCCACCGCGATCACCGCATATGTTCTTTATTGACCTATGACGCCTGGCTGAATTCAGGTAAAAAAGCAGTCCTGTATTACAGTGAGGCGATGACAGGCATACAGACACAAAATTTCACCCCAACCGACTATGTCGACATTACCTCAGTAGCAGATCAAAAGCACCGGGCTTGTTTTGTTCACAAAAGCCAGATGATTGAAGAAACTTATCAGGACTCACATGGCAAAATGGAGATCTTCCGCGGTATGGAATTCGGCTGCAAAAGTGCAGAAGCCTTCGTGAGGCATGCACAGAGTTCCGGTATATCCCTGAGCGCACTGTTTTGAATTTTACGGTTATGATCAAAAACACCCTGCTTTTAATTCTGGTTTTCTCATTCCTTATCACATATAGCCAGAAACGCGGTATGGCCTACGGTCATCATTCGCCAAATGACATGAAAGCGCTGTCTCCTGAAATCTCCTGGTGGTACAACTGGTCGGAAGTACCGGAAAGTTCTGTGGAAGGCGTTTTTCAAAATTACGGTTTTGATTTTGTGCCCATGACATGGAACGGAAATTTTAATGAATCCAAACTGCGTTCCTATCTCGCTTCTCATCCAGATACTAAATATCTACTGGCCTTTAATGAACCCAATTTTTTAGATCAGGCAAAAATGACTCCCTCGCAGGCAGCAGCAGTGTGGCCGGTACTGGAGGCGATCGCCAACGATTACAACCTGAAAATTGTAGGTCCGGCGGTAAATTACTGTGGGAGTTGCGTAACCGAAAATGGTGTTACCTACACTGATCCGTTTAAGTATCTCGATGATTTCTTTGCGGCCTGTAACAATTGCCGGGTGGATTATATTGCTGTACATTCTTATATGAACACAGTTTCTGCACTGAGCTGGTACATAGGCCAATTTAAGAAATACGGCAAACCCATCTGGTTAACGGAATTTGCCGGCTGGGAACCCAATGGAAATATAAAAACTGCCGAAGATCAAATCAATTTTATGATCGGCGCAGTAGATTTTCTCGAAACAGAACCTGCCGTATTCAGATATGCCTGGTTCATTGGTCGTGGTGGCGGAAGTACCACTTATCCGTTTATCGATCTGCTGGCTGTTGACGGGCAATTAACAGACCTGGGAAAAGTATACAAACAAATGCCGGTGCATAACGAAAACCTGGTCGTAGATATTCCTGACCTGATCGAAGCTGAAGCCTACAACAAAATGAGTGGAATTCTGATTCAGAAAACCGAAGACATTTCCGGCTTTGCCAATGTGGGCTGGATGGATGCCGGAGACTGGCTGGAATACAAAATTAAAGTTCCGGTCACCCAGGATTACAGGATCTCTTTCAGGGCGGCAGTAAATTCCGGTGGCATTCTCAATGTACTCATAGACGGAACAAATTTGCTTACGCAGGTATTTACGCCCACCGGTGGCTGGCAGAACTGGGCTACTTTTGAAAACAACCTCAGCCTTACCGCCGGAGAACACAGTCTGAGATTACAGGTAAGCCAGGGCGGCTTTAATCTGAACTGGTTCAAGGTAGGCGAAACTTCTCTGGGCACAGAGGACTTTTTTGATGAAGCTATGGGTATAAAACTTTATCCTAATCCCGGCAGAGATCTGTTGCATTTTGAAATGAAAGAACCTGTTTCATGTGAACTACGTATCACGGATGTTTTGGGAAAGACCCTGCTTAACCGGGTTCTTTATAGTTCGGACACATTAGATATATCCGTCTTAAAGCCGGGCGTTTATCTGGTACAGATCAGCTCTGAGAATGGAAGGGTAATCAGAAAGATTGTTATTCAGAAATAAGACCAAGCTGACGAAATAATGAATAGTTCCCAAAACCGGTTACGAAATAGTCAAACTGTACCAGATTTTGAAGCAGGTATAACTCTATAAACAAAAGATCAGAAGCAATGAGGCTTCCTCCTTACCCTATATTCCCAAATATTCCAGAAGACAAAATCTCGCTGCGGGAAATTATCACTGAAGACATACCTGACCTGATTGAAATTTCTTTCTATGATGCTGTTCAGGCAACAACAATACAGGAGGCCATAGACTTTGGTATAAATGAGATCGGATTAAACCACATTTGGGCGGTCACTGACAAACAATACAAACAGGCCATCCCGCTCTTCGAAAGACTTGGCTTTATTCAGGTTGCTGCCTATAAAGAAGATCAAATTGAATATGAATTATCCCCCTTGTGCACAGACAGGCCTTAACTTAAACCCTAATCCTTACAAAAACAAAACCAGACCAAAACAGATGACACCCAAAAAAGTCTTTACAAAGCGGATTATCAGAGAAGCCATGATTGTCGACATACAACAAATTCAGGTTGTCAGAAATTTAGTAACAGAGAACACCTTGTCCGATCCAAATCTTGTAAGCGACAAAGACTGTGAAGAATTCCTGACAAAAAGAGGAAAAGGCTGGGTGTGTGAGATCGATCAGAAAATTGTGGGTTTTTCAATTGCCGACCTGAAAGAAAACAATATCTGGGCTTTGTTTATAAAACCTGAATTTGAAAAACAGGGTATTGGCAAAATACTTCATGACACCATGCTCGACTGGTATTTTCAACAAACAAGAAAAACAGTCTGGTTGGGAACTACACCAGGCACCAGGGCAGACATGTTTTACAGAAAAGCAGGCTGGAAAGAAACCGGTACCCACGGAAAAGATGAAATTAAATTTGAAATGACTTTTACTGACTGGACTGTACAACAACAGAAAAACAAATAAGAATTATGGATACTGCAAACAAGAAACAGTGGTATGAATCCCTGTTCGAGAACTACGGACAAAAATACGATCTGGAGCATTTCACTCAGGGAACTGCAGGGGAATGCGATTTTATAGAATCCGAAATAAAATTTGACAAAAGATTAAAAATACTGGATGTGGGTTGCGGTACCGGAAGGCATAGCATAGAGCTGACCAGGCGTGGCTATTCCGTTACGGGAATTGATCTGTCTGAATCTCAACTCAAAAGAGCACGGGAAAAAGCAGCAGCGCTTCATTTGAAAATCGATTTTTTGCAAATGGATGCCCGAAACCTGACTTTTAACAAGGAGTTCGACCTGGCGATCATGCTCTGTGAAGGGGGTTTCCCATTGATGGAAACCGATGAAATGAATTTTGAAATACTAAAAAGTGTTAGCAGATCCCTGAATGAAAAAGGTAAATTCATTTTCACTACTCTCAATGGTTTGTTCCCGCTCTTTCATTCGGTTGAGGAATTTTGTTCTTCAACCTCACAGGAAGGAAATGCCAGCTACCGGGGCAATACATTTGACCTGATGACCTTCCGCGATCATAACATCACAGAATTTGAAGATGATTCCGGCAACAAAAAAACACTTGACTGTAACGAAAGGTATTATGTGCCCAGTGAAATTACCTGGTTATTAAAATCAATTGGATACAAAACGATTGCTATTTTTGGAGCTAAACTCGGAAAGTTTTCCAGAAATGATAAACTCAGCCCCGAAGATTTTGAGATGCTGGTCATTGCGGAAAAATAAGAAACAGGACTAAATTTTTTGAGTCACATTGCACCCGCCGAATTGTATATTTATATCAGGATTTATTTATTAACCTGTATAGTTATTTTAGGACGGGTCACATTGCACCCTCCGGTATAGCTCCCTGATAGCTCCGGTATAGACGCGTCATAGATGCGTCGTATCAACGTCCACCATACGTCCATGAATGTCTATGAATTTTATAGCACCCCCCCTGCAAGTTTGATGAAAACAGCATGGAAGCAAACAAGAAGTAAAATGAAAGGAAATTGGTAGCAAGCAGGAGTCTGTTATGCAGCAGTGTGCTGCGTGACCGGAAATTGTACTGTTTAACCGATAAAAAAACGAAAGTTCATTTTATGCGGCTTTTTTGAGAGTTGTATACGCTTCCGCTAATTCACGCATGCGCATGCGTTGATCAATGCATGCGCTTCCATGCCTTCATACATGCGCATCCATTTTTTTTCGATGCCGCATCGATTCACTGCCCCATCTTTTTAACAAAAAAAATGTACCAAATAGCTCTCCTCCTGTTAATAGAAATGCATCTCAATTCCCAGTACTCAATACTTTTTCCTTTGTCCTTTGAACTTTGTCCTTGTATCAACAGCACACGGATCATACTAACTAATACAGATTTGCTTTCGTAAATTACAAAAAATTCAATCCCAAAACTGTCACCAAAATTGAGGACTGCGTATCGATAAACTTGAATTTTGAGTACATAAAACTGTATAACCGCATAACTGTATAACCGCTTTCTTATAAAAAATTTAACACTTTCACCCATAATAAAAACAGGACAATCAGAGTTATAATTAAAAGTCCCGGCCGGAACGCGGCAATTCCCTTCAAATTTAAAATACTTTTCAGATGTCTTCATCGAAAAAGTTGTTTTGAAATTTTCAGTTTCTGCTGGCCTTATTAAAATTACGGTTCATTCAAAAAAACAAAGCTATGAAACTATTTAAACTGATCAAAAGCACTTTTTTATTTGCAATCTTTTTGCTCATTTCCCTGCTGCTCTTCAATTGTAACGACAGGGAAACCGACAACGAAACCGCCAGGGTACAACTGGTGCTGGTAGATGCTCCGGGAGATTATGAAGAAGTGAATGTAGAGATCATCGATATCCAATACAACAGCAGCGAAGGGGAAAAAGGCTGGAAAAGTTTTACCCCGGAAAACGGATATCCCATTCAGGTTGACCTCACCAAACTGATCGCAGGCAATGACCTACTGCTCACAGACGAAATAATTCCTGCCGGCACTTTTAAACAGATCCGCCTGATCTTAAGCGATAACAATACCGTACTTTTGGAAGGCGGGACCACACCTGTCCATTTGGATACGCCCAGTGCAGAGCAGTCGGGATTGAAGATCATGCTGGATGAAAACCTGGAAGGCGGCTCTTCGTACACTTTTATTCTAGACTGGGATGTGCAGCGCTCGGTGGTAAAAGCAGGAAATTCAGGTAAATACATATTAAAACCGGTAATCAGGGCCAATGCTGAGGTCAGTTCAGGTACCCTTGGCGGACAGGTAGTAGCCGATCCGCTTAGCGATGATGACAACATTACCCAGCCTCTGGCAAATGTAGTTGTAGGTGTTTATACACAAGAAGGTGTACTTGTTACCCAAACACAAACCAATGACCTCGGCAATTTTATGATCCATGGGCTGAAGGCCGGTGAATACAAAATAAGAATTGCAACCGATACCTATATGTCCTACGAATCAGCGGCTGTGAATATTGTAGCCGGTGAGGTAACCGATATGGGTATCATAGAACTGAAGGTGCCGGTTTCATAAAAAACCTTTCTCTTTAATATAAGCCCTCTTTCTAGGAGGTCTTTTCTTTTACCGATTTACCTAACCCAAAGCTCAATTCATTATCTATATTAATCACAAACATACCCTGGCAGGGTATTGCAGGAACAGATTTTGTGAGATACTTTTCAGGACTTTCTTCATATCTGTGCCATCCTGTAAAGTCCTATAAACTTTTGGGGTGGTTTTTTATTTTTATACTTTTTCCGGCAGATTAAGCCTCCCTGTAAAAAGAATTTGGTTAATTTTAAGATCCCGTAATGAGAAAAAGGACTGCCATGAAAAAAACCTCACAACACCAAACAAGAATCATAACACCTGTCATCATAATCCTTTTTTTTCTCACCGGCTTTCTGCTCTCTGCCCAGGGTTATTTGCACCGTCAGGGAGAATTGATCGTTGATGGTAACGGAAAAAATGTTTTGTTGCGCGGCCTGGGTTTGGGCGGATGGATGGTTCAGGAAGGTTATATGCTACAAACAAGTGATTTTGCCGGCCCGCAGCATGTGATCCGTCAAAAAGTTCAGGAACTTATCGGTCCGGAAAACACTGAAGAATTTTATGCCTCCTATCTGGCCAATGGCATAACAAAAAGGGATATCGATTCCCTGGCGGCCTGGGGCTTTAACTCAATAAGGCTCCCCATGCATTACAATTTATACACGCCACCCATAGAAGAAGAAAAAGAGGGAGCCATCACCTTTATGGAGAAAGGATTTCAGATGACCGACGACCTGCTGAAATGGTGCGCTGCCAACAAGATGTACCTGATTCTTGACCTGCACGCCGCTCCCGGCGGACAGGGAAAAGATGCCAATATCTCCGATTACGATGAAACGAAACCTTCTTTGTGGGAGAGCGAGGCCAATAAAAAGAAGATCATCGCTTTTTGGGCAGAGCTGGCGAGGCGATATAAAGATGAACCCTGGATTGGCGGTTATGATATCATTAACGAGCCCAACTGGAATTTTACCGGCACCAACATTAACGGCTGTGATGAGAACTCCAATGCCCCCTTGCGGGAGTTGATGGTAGATATTACCAAAGCGATCAGGGAAGTGGATAAAAACCACCTGGTGATCATTGAAGGGAATTGCTGGGGAAATAACTACAATGGTATTTTTCCGCTGTGGGATGAGAATATGGCGCTGAGCTTTCACAAATACTGGAATTACAACAATACAGAGGCTATACAGAAGTTTCTGGACCTGCGCAAGGAACTGAATGTGCCTGTTTGGCTTGGGGAGAGTGGCGAAAATTCAAATGTGTGGTTCAGGGATGTGATCGCGCTCGTGGAAGCGAACAACATAGGCTGGGCTTTCTGGCCGATGAAAAAGGTGGAAAATATTGCCGGAGTGACCTCGGTGACAAAAAATCCGGAGTATGAGACACTGCTGAAGTACTGGAAAACCGGAGGAGAAAGACCTACACCCGAATTTGCCAAAAAAGCACTGATGCAGCTGGCGGAGAACTACAAAATGGAACATGTGACCATCAAACCGGATGTGATCGATGCCATGTTCCGTCAGGTGCAGAGCAACGAAACCCTGCCCTATAAAAAACATACACTGCCAGGCAGGATCTATGCCAGCGAATACGATCTGGGAACCCAGGGTTTTGCTTATTCCGATACCGGAGTAGCAAACTATTGGGTTTCTGACGGAACCAGGGCTGACTGGAACAATGGCAAGGTGATGCGCAACGACGGGGTCGATCTGCAGGTATGTAAAGATACCGTTACGAACGGATATGAAGTATTTGATATAGCCGACAAGGAATGGCTGCTTTTTACCGCAGAAGTAAAAAAACCGGGCAAATACGATCTGGTGATCCGCTATGCAGGAGAAACAGAGGGCAGTCTCCATTTGGAACAAGGAGGGGAAAGCTTGACCCAAATCATTAAACTACCTCCAGCCGGAGGAAAAACAAATTATAAATCGGTAGTTTTGGAAGACATTCCGCTGAAAGCCGCAGTGAAAAAGATCAAAGTGGTTTTTGAAAAGGGTGGTTTTTCCTTAAATTATCTCGAGTTTATTGAAGCGAACTGAACCCTTAAATTTCTTTTTTTGAGGCCATTGAGTCCTTTTAATTTTGCTTTTATCGATTTTCCCAACATTCTAAGATTTTAAATAACTCCTTTCCCAAAATAAAAAATGCCCAACATGACTATTGGGCATTCTATCCGAATTGTTTTAGGAAAACAAATTATTGTTTTATGTCTTTGACCGGTTTTGGGGTGATGATCTGATCAACAGGATTTCCATCCTCATCAATTTCTACAATTTTATCAAAACCCAGTTCACCCAGTTTTGCGGAAATCTTTTCTTTATCGCCAACCATAAACCAGTTTACTTCATTGGGTTTCACCACCTTTTTGCTCACATTTTGCACCTCATTTAAAGACAAATTCCTGACATTTGCATCGTATTTCTGGTAGTAATCTTCGGGTAAGTCGTACTTTACCATGCTGTAAAGAGAATTGTTTACAGCGTCATTGGTTTCCCATTGTCCGGGTAATTTCAGCACCTGATTGGTTTTTACTTTGTCAAGTTCCTGTTGGGTAGCCGGTTTTTTAGTCACAAATTCCGACAATTCTTTACGAAGCTCCTGAACAGATTCCGCTGTTTTGTCCGTTTGAACGGGTGCATACACCAAAAACGGACGTTCATGCTGTGCATCCATTACAAACCCTCCGGCACCATAGGACCAATGCTTGTCTTCCCTTAAATTCATATTAATTCTAGAAGTAAAATCACCTCCCAAAATACTAACCATTTGCTCCATAGCTATTTCTGAAAATGCACCGTACTTATCCGTAAGGTGTCCTCCGATAATAACAGATTGTTGTGATTCCGGTCTGTTCATCAAATACAAAGTGTTTTTAGTGCTGACATCAGGCGCCCTGAAAGCAATGGTTGGCACAGTCCCTTTTTCCCATTTGCCCAGCGATTTTTCCAGCTTTGCTTTCAAATCTTTCATATCAACATCACCGGTAACAATTAATGTTGCGTTGTTGGGTTTCATCCAGGTATTATAAAACTTAACAATATCCTCTCTGCTTAATTTTTCAACAGTAGCCTCATAACCTGTTCCTGTATATGGATTGCTATAAGGGTGCCCTTCACCATACAGATATTTATTCATTACCCTCAAAGCCATAGAAATGGGTTGAGACTTTTCTTTTTTGATGCCATTGATCTGTTCAGTTTTCAACCTTTCAAATTCCTTGTTTGGAAAAGCTGGGTTTAAAACAACGTCGGCAAAAAGATCTAAACTGGCGTCAAAAGAAGGTTTCAGGGTATTCATATACACGTTGGAAATATCCTGATCGGAATAGGCACTTAAACTGGCTCCCAGCAATTGCAGTTTTTCGTTGATCTGCAAAGAAGTCATGTCCTTTGTTCCTTCATCCAGTAAATTCATGGCCAGCGCGGCTGTGCCTGCACTGGAATTGATATCCGATTTATACCCGGCGTTTACCATCAGATTCATTATAATTGTTGGTACGCCTTCTCTTTTTGCCAAAATAACTTTTAAACCGTTGGAAAGTTTTGCTTGCTCCAAAACAGGAAAATTAGCACTTTTTGGAGTTCCCAGTGCAGGGATTTTGGTTCTGTCTACAGAAGATTTAACTGTGCTGTATTCAGGAAATGGATTGCAAATTAAGGTGTGTTTTCCTTTAGTCAGCCACTTTTGAGCAGTCGCTTTCAGATCTGCAATTGTAGCGTCCTGTGCGTATTTAAGGGTGGTTTTGTAATGGGCTGCATCACCAAAAAAAGTTTCGTTGGAAGCCAAAATATCAGAAGTCCCACCAAAACCGCCTATTCTTTCGAGCCCTTTGATAAAACCGGAAAAATAATCTGCTTTCACCCTTTTTAATTCAGCTTCAGTAGGACCATTTTTAACAAAATTGTCTATTTCAGCCAATAAGGTAGCCTGCACATTTTCGGTATTGCCCCCCGGCTTTACATTTGCATAGGTCACAAATCTGCTGGCTATTTCGGCGGAAGCCTGAAAAGAAACAACAGAACTTGCTGTTTGGTCTTCGTAAACCAATTTCTTATACAATCTGGAATTTTTTCCATTGGTTAGAATACTTGAAATCAAATCAAAATGAACGTCTTCTTTACTTCCCAATTGGGGGGTATTCCACGCCAATAAAATTCTGCTTTCAGGTACCCTGTCTTCATAAACCTGGTATGTGTCGCCATTATGGACAGGAATATTCACTTCTTGTCTTTCAATGGTTGGTCCTGAAGGAATGTCTCCAAAATAATTCAAAACCTTATTGTAAATTTCCTTTGGGTTAACATCCCCTGCAATTGCAATAACCGAATTTGCAGGGCCGTAATACCCTTTAAACCATTCATGAACATCTGTTAAAGTAGCGGCATTGAGGTCTTCCATTTCTCCAATTACAGTCCAGGAATAGGGATGTCCTTTGGGATACATGGCCTTTGTAAGCAAATCCCACTGTTTCCCATAAGGTTGGTTCTCACCCTGCCTTTTTTCGTTCTGAACAACGCCCCTTTGTTCATCCAGCAATGCCTGGTCTATATTGCCCAATAAATGCCCCATGCGATCAGATTCTAAAAATAAAACCTGATCCAGTGCTGCTACAGGTACATTTTGAAAATAGTTTGTTCTGTCAGTATTTGTAGTCCCATTAACATCGGTACCACCAATTCTTTCCAGGGCCTGAAAATAATCGTCCTTAAAATTTTCGCTCCCGTTAAACATCAAATGCTCAAACAAATGTGCAAAACCGCTTTTGCCCTGTTTTTCATTTTTAGATCCTACATGATACCACACGTTCACGGCAACTATTGGTGCTTTATGATCTTCATGTACCAGCAATTTCAAGCCGTTTGGCAACTCAAACCGCTCATACGGAATATCGATATCGCTGGCTTTAAATTCAGCAGTTTGTGCCTGCTGGTTTTGTATTCCAAAAAACAGAAATAACAGTAATAGTGATAATTTCTTCATAATAAGATTTATTTATATGTGAAAGTTTGATCCCTCTTTACTTACAGGTTTAAATTCTGTATAGTTTTCAAATAGGATGATTTAAAATTAACTATATTTATTGAACTGTGAAATAATCTCTGTGATTATCAAAAAACGGAAAGCAGAAAATAAGTATTGTGCATTAGATTTGAGATTTGAGATTTGAGAATCATGACATGAACCAGGATGACAAGGACAAAGCCTGCCGCTGGCAGGCAGGGATAAAGGATAAAGGTCAAAGGATAAAGGACAAAGGATAAAGTAAAATCGAAAGGAAAAATCCAATACTTTTATCTTTTTTCTTTTATCTTTTTTCTTCCAATCGGGTTAAGAAACGGTTTTTTGGTTAAAAAAAAGGTGGCCCGAACGGAACCACCTTTTCAAACAATTTTCACTGAGATCAATCCAGATCATAACGGTCAGCGTTCATTACCTTGGTCCAGGCTTTTACAAAGTCTTTTACAAATTTCTCTTTGTTGTCATCCTGTGCATATACTTCAGCATATGCCCGTAAAACAGAATTAGAACCCAAAACCAGATCTACCCGTGTAGCAGTCCATTTTGTAGCTCCGGTTTTTCTGTCGACTATGTTGTATAAATTATCAGACACCGGAACCCATTTGAATTTCATGTCGGTAATATTTACAAAAAAGTCATTGCTAAGTGAGCCTACTCTTTCTGTGAAAACACCGTGTTTTGTTCCGCCGTAATTGGTTCCCAAAACACGCATACCACCGATCAAGGCTGTCATTTCAGGCGCAGTAAGACCCATAAGTTGGGTTCTGTCGAGCAGCAGTTCTTCCGGTTTTACCACATAATCTTTTTTAAGCCAGTTTCTGTAACCGTCGTGAATGGGTTCAAGCACTTCAAATGATTCCACATCGGTCATTTCCTGACTGGCGTCAGCGCGTCCAGGGATAAAAGGCACCTCAATTTTAACACCCGCATCCCGCGCTGCTTCTTCAATGGCTGCGCTGCCTCCCAAAACAATCAGATCAGCCATACTCACTTTATTATTAAAGCCTGACTGAATTTCTGTAAGCTTCCTGAGCACTTTCTCCAAGCGTTTTGGTTCATTGCCTTCCCAGTCTTTTTGAGGAGACAAGCGTATTCTTGCCCCATTTGCACCTCCCCGGAAATCAGAACCACGGAAAGTTCTTGCGCTGTCCCAGGCGGTGTTGATCAGCTCTGTTCTCGTCAGGCCACAATTGAGAAGTTCTTTTTTTAATTTTTTAATTTTTGACTTATCCAATTTGGATGCAGCTTTTGGAATCGGGTCCTGCCAGATCAAATCTTCTTTCGGTGCATCGGCACCCAGGTAACGGCTTCTCGGACCCAGATCCCGGTGTGTCAATTTAAACCAGGCTCTTGCAAAAACATCGGCAAAATATTTCGGTTCCTTGTAAAAACGTTCAGATATTTTTCTGTAGGCCGGATCCATTTTCATTGCCATATCGGCATCGGTCATGATCGGATTTCTGCGAACTCCGGGAATATGCGCATCAAAAGGTTTGTCTTTTTCTTTTATATTGACAGGTTCCCATTGCCAGGCTCCTGCCGGGCTTTTTTTCAGTTCCCATTCATAGTTCAACAACAAATAAAAATAGCTGTGATTCCATTTATCAGGCGTTGTTGTCCAGGCGCCTTCTATTCCACTGGATACTGTATCTTCTGCATTGCCTTTTCCTTTTGGATTCATCCATCCAAAACCTTGCGTTTCCAAATCGGCGGCTTCCGGTTTTGGGCCTAAAATAGAGGCGTCTCCATTGCCGTGTGCTTTACCAACTGTATGCCCGCCTGCAGTTAATGCAACGGTCTCCTCATCGTTCATGGCCATTCTTTTAAATGTTTCCCGAACGTCTCTTCCGGTTTTTATCGGGTCAGGGTTACCGTCAACACCTTCCGGGTTAACATAAATGAGCCCCATCATCACAGCCGCCAAAGGATTCTCCAAATCTCTTTCACCGGAATATCTGCTTCCCTCACCGCCTGATGGCGCTAACCATTCCTTTTCTGCACCCCAGTAAATATCTTTTTCCGGATGCCAGATATCTTCCCTTCCACCGGCAAATCCGAATGTTTTAAAGCCCATGGATTCATAAGCCATGTTTCCTGCTAAGATGAACAAATCGGCCCAGGAAATTTTGTTGCCGTATTTTCTCTTGACGGGCCATAATAGTCGGCGTGCTTTGTCGAGGTTGACATTGTCAGGCCAGCTGTTGAGCGGGGCAAAACGCTGGTTCCCTGTGTTGCTACCACCGCGTCCGTCAGCCACACGGTAAGTTCCGGCTGCATGCCAGGCCATACGGATCATCAATCCTCCATAATGCCCCCAGTCTGCGGGCCACCAGTCCTGACTTTCGGTCATCAGATTTTTAAGGTCCTTTTTTAAGGCCTTCAGATTGAGTTTTTTGAATTCTTTTGCATAGTTAAAACTGTCGCCGTAAGGATTGGTTTTTGTGTCATGCTGATGCAAAATATCAAGATTAAGTGCATTTGGCCACCAATTCATAACGGAATTGGTCGTTTCTGTGTTGGCTCCGTGCATTACCGGACATTTTCCTTTTTTTGTATTCTCCATGATAATTACTTTTAAATATTATTGTACATATGTGTGGTCATAATTTTATTTCCAAGCGGTTTTTCATGAGCCCTTCAAGCTCCTTTTATTCGTCTCTCAACCGATCTGCCAAAAGCTCTCAGCACAATTAAAATCTAAACTACAGACTTGGCAACAGATAGTTGAAGTTGCCGCGGTTCACGAGTCATTAATCCGGGCTTGCTTTACAAATTCCTGTTGTCATCCTGTCACATCCTTGTTTTCCTGATTTTGCAATCAAATATGCTGTTAACAGTTCTAAATTTACAATAAATATTTTTAAAAACCTTGATCACCCATTGGTTTAATTTATTCCTTTATAGGTTTAAATTATATACAGCTTACAAGACTGAACCGGCTTCAGTTCAATGGAGCATATTATGATCCTGTTGTATCTTGTGGCAGAAATTGTCTTTTATTCTGATGATCTTTTAAAATTTGGTCTTGTACATTAAACCTTTTCTCTTTTGTTTGGTCAAACCTGAAATAAATCTTTAGAACAAATTGAAATGAAAGAAAAGACCTTACAAAAAAACATGCGCCTTTACCATCGCTATTTGGGATTTTTCCTTGCCGGGATCATGGCAGTATATGCCATAAGCGGCATACTGATGATCTTCAGAGATACCGACTTTTTGAAAAAAGAAATAGTCCTTGAAAAAACTTTACCGGAGGGCACCAAAATTGAAGAACTCGGAAAGGAACTTCGTATCCGGGATTTTAAAATCACGAAGGCGGAGGACGGCATGGTATATTTTGAGAGTGGAAATTACAACACGAATACAAGAATGGTCACTTATACAGTTAAGGAGCTGCCTTTTGTTTTGAAGAAAATGACTGAAATGCACAAGGCGACATCTAAAAAACCTTTGTTCTTTCTGAACATCTTTTTTGGCTTATCACTGTTATTTTTTGTGATCTCATCTTTCTGGATGTTCCTTCCTAAAACCAGCATTTTTAAGAAGGGGATCTATTTTGCCTTAGCGGGTCTGGTCCTTACACTTTTGGTGATTTTTATTTGATACCCGAATTTTTAATATTATTTTTAATCTTTCCCATCTCACAAGGAAAGCGTACTAATTACAGGTAGTCTTTATGAAATTCAAGCACATTATATATATCTTTCTGGCAACAGGATTAGTGGCTCTCATCGGCTACAGGATATCAGCCGATAAAAAGGAAACCGGTCAGGGAAACCTGAAAGGTGGAGCCCAGTCGGCCGTCAAGGTATCCGGCATGGTGCTGAAGCCTCAGGAATTTTCAGAGAATCTTTCCCTCTCGGGCTCATTGGAAGCGAATGAACAGATGGAGCTGCGCAGTGAAATTTCCGGGATTGTTGAAAAAATTAATTTTAAGGAAGGAAGCAAGGTTTCAAAGGGACAAATTCTTTTCCAGGTGAATGACAGGGAATTAAGGGCACAGCTTTCGAAAGTGATGACGGCTCAAAAGCTTGCTTCAGAAAATGTGCGCAGGGCAAAGCTACTCCTTGAAAAAGAGGCCATAAGTCAGGAAGAATACGATATCTCCGAAGCTGATTTCCAGTTTGCTTTGGCAGAATCACAACTCATCGCGGCGCAGTTAGCCAAGGCTACGGTGCGCGCTCCATTTTCAGGTACCATAGGATTGCGATATATATCACAGGGAACCTATGTTACACCCTCCACACCGATCGCGAGTTTAGTGAATACAGATCAGTTAAAGATTACATTCTCAGTTCCCGAAAAATATTCCTCACAAATTGGATTGGAGGACAGGATCACTTTTATTACCTCAAATTCTAAAGAAAAACAAACGGCGAAAATATACGCTATTGAACCCGGGGTTGATCTTGCAACACGTACCTTAAAAATGCGTGCCATAGCCGAGAACCCGGAAGGCAAATTAATTCCGGGCACTTTTGCCAATGTAATGTTGCCTTTGGAAACATTAAAAGAGGCCTTGCTGGTGCCAAGCGAATCTTTGATCCCCATCCAGAACGGCAAAAAGATCTTTGTTGCTCATAAAGGGCTTGCCAAAGAAATCGTTGTGGAAACAGGTGCGCGTACCCAAAATTCAGTTTTGGTGTTGTCCGGCTTGAAGTCAGGCGATACCGTCCTTACCTCAGGAGTCATGATGCTCAGAAATGGAATACCCGTAAAAGTCAATATCTTGCAAACAACTGATAATTCAACAGAATAATGAGTTTATCAACCTTAAGCATAAAGCGCCCTGTACTTACAATTGTAATGAATATTGCAATTGTACTGTTCGGTATTATAGGCTTTACTTATCTCGGTCTGCGTGAATTTCCATCCATTGATCCGGCAGTCATTTCAGTGCGCACAAACTATGCGGGTGCCAATGCAGATATTATTGAGTCTCAGATCACCGAACCCCTGGAAAAAGCGATCAATTCCATCGATGGAATCAGGAATATCAGTTCCTCAAGTAACCAGGGTTTCAGTAATATAGACATCGAATTCAATCTGGAAAAAGACCTGGAAGAGGCCGCAAATGATGTGCGCGATAAGGTTTCACAGGCTGTTCGGAGTCTCCCGCAGGATATTGATGCCCCACCGGTGGTTTCTAAAGCAGATGCCAATTCCGATGCCATAATATCAATGACCGTTCAAAGTGATATAAAGAATGTTCTGGAACTTTCGGACTATGCCGAAAATGTGATCGCTCCCCGGCTGCAAACCATTCCCGGAGTGAGCAGTGTTCAGATCTGGGGACAAAGAAAATATGCGATGCGTCTCTGGATTGATCCCTTAAAACTGGCTTCCTACGGGGCAACGGTATCCGACGTCAGGGGGGCCCTTGCATCACAGAACGTGGAATTACCCTCAGGCAAATTAACGGGAGCCAACACAGAATTAACAGTAAAGACCATTGGAAATCTTTCAACGGAAGAAGAGTTTAATAATATTATAATCCGGGCTGATGGCGAGAAGGTAATTCGCCTTAAAGATATCGGAAAAGCATCCCTGGAAGCCGAAAACCTCGAAACCAAATTGAGTGATTCCGGCCAACCCATGGTGGCAATGGCTCTTGTACCCCAGCCTGGAAGTAACTATCTCGATATAGCGGAGGCATTCTACAAACAGTTCGATCAGCTTGAGGAAGATCTGCCCCAGGGTTTTAAATTGAACGTCGCCATAGACAATACTGTATTTGTAAAAAGAGCCGTCACAGAAGTTGTAGAAACACTGGCCATCTCCGTTATTCTGGTAATCCTGGTCATTTACCTCTTTTTCAGGAATTGGTCAATAGCCCTGCGGCCGCTCATTGACATACCCGTATCGCTGATCTCCACCTTTTTTATAATGTGGATGTTTGGTTACTCCATCAATGTTCTCACCCTGCTCGCTATCGTACTGGCAACCGGTCTGGTGGTAGATGATGGAATTGTGGTGACCGAAAATATTTACAGAAAAGTTGAAAAGGGAATGAATCCTGTTGAAGCCTCAATCAAAGGCTCCAATGAAATTTTATTCGCTGTCATTTCTATATCTGTTACCCTGGCAGCTGTATTTCTTCCTGTTATATTTCTCGAAGGATTTGTAGGCAGGTTGTTCCGTGAGTTTGGTGTGGTGCTTGCCTCGGCGGTATTGATATCAGCTTTCGTGGCATTGACCTTAACCCCTATGCTCAACGCCTATCTGATGAGACCCGGAAAACAAGAGCACTCTAAATTCTACAATTTTACAGAAAAGTATTTTGTAAAAATGAATACTT
>JBFYPZ010000012.1:0-27008 GCA_041303035.1 Flavobacteriaceae bacterium | reverse complement strand
TGTTTGCCTTTTTTGGAATCCTTCCAAAGTTTTACTGCCTCTTCAATTGTGATCAAATTTAGCCTGTCTACTTTTTGAATTGGAAATACCTCATTTTTTGCCTGGGTCTTTTTATACAAAAAACGCTCACCACAAATAAAAAAAGTTATGCTGCTCTTGTTCTCCATTTTAAAAAAAGTATCAACAACGGCAGTACTTCCGTCTGCATTTACCTGCGTGCAGGTCTCATTATTATCTGCATTAAAAAAGAGATAGGCCTCATTCTGGCCCTGAGCAGAAACATGTATACTGAAAATACACCAAATAAAAATTATTCTATACATACTGAAGTTCTGTTTTGATTATAAAAACTCAGGTAACTGTATTTTTGCAGTAATCTGTCAGAACCCTAAACCGATCCTTTATCCATAGATTCCGGTTCAATTCAGATTTCAATTACATATTCTTTAAGCTGCCTTCAAAGGGTATCCGGTTGAGGATACTTCTGCCAAGTGTGATCTCATCTGCAAATTCCAGTTCCCCTCCAACAGAAATTCCTCTCGCTATGGTAGAAATTTTTACGGGATAATCCTGCAATTTCCTAAAGATATAAAAGTTTGTCGTATCCCCTTCCATGGTAGAGCTCAAAGCAAAAATAATCTCCTCTACCCTGCCCGCTTTTACCTTTTCAATCAGACTGTCAATGGTGAGATTATGCGGACCCAAACCTTCCATGGGGGATATTTTTCCGCCCAATACATGGTATTGTCCTTTAAACTGGGAAGTGTTCTCAATAGCCATAACATCCCGAATATCTTCCACCACACAAATTATCTCAGGGCTTCGTTTGGGATTGACACAAATTTCACACAGTTCCACATCGGAGATGTTGTGACAATTCGCACACAACCGGATCTGGTTTCTGAAATCCGACAATGCAGCCACCAGTTGTTCGGTCTGCTCTTTTGGCCGCTTTAACAAATGCAAAACCAGACGCAATGCCGTTCTTTTGCCAATACCGGGCAACAGCGCCATTTCATTCACCGCATTTTCGAGCAATTTGGAGGAAAATTCCATCAGGAAACTACCAACGATTTAAACTTTAATAAATATCTGTTTCTTATATAAAAACCAGGCAAGGCCATAGTAGAATAAAATGACGCCAACCGCGTATACCAAAGAGCTCAGTTTTGGAATGGTGATTACCGATGACAAAATACCGTACAAAAAGCCATGAATGGTCTGCCCGTTAGGAAGTTTGATCATATAAAAACATTTGGCTATAAAACTTGCCAAAAAATATACTGTAATTGCATTTGAACCAAATATGATGGCAGGTTTGCCCCAGGCATTTTTTCCCAGTATATCTGCAAAAAAATAGATCACTGCATATACCAGGCAGGCCCAGCCACCTGTAACCAGAACAAAACTGCTGGTCCATAAAGCTTTATTGAGCGGAAAGAACTGAGCCCAGGCGTAACCTGTGATCAGTGCAATGATCCCTATTCCAATGATCTGTACAAATTTTCTTTTTGGTTCACTCGATTTGTTCAACAGGATCATTCCTAAAAACATACCAAAAATAGTGGTAGCTATGGAAGGTAAAGTACTCAAAATACCTTCCGGATCGTAATTTGATTTCCAGGTGTGGTTGCTGGTCAATACATTGAGATCGATAACAGCCGGTAAATTGGAATCAACAGTCAGCAAAGGCGCAGCACCATTGATCGGTATCTGAGTGAGTAAAAACCAATATAAGATCAGTATGCCGGCAAATATACCCAACAAGCCCTTCCAGTTAAAATTCAAAAAGAGCAGCGAAGCGATAAAGAACACAACACCAATGCGTTGCAACACTCCCGGAATTCTTAATGTGTCCAGGTCCTTTATAAACGGAAAATGAACTGTAAAGGCTGCCAGAAAGAGACCTAAAAAGATGAGCTTCAGGGTGCGGGAAATGATCTTTTTATACACATCGCCGGATATACCCCTTTGTTTTTTCGCAGAATAAGCAAAAGTTATGGACATCCCTACAATAAAAAGAAAAAACGGAAAAATCAGATCCGTTGGAGTTAACCCATGCCATTCCGCGTGAAGCAGCGGTGCGTATACATGTTCCCAGGTACCCGGGGTATTCACGAGTATCATAGCTGCTATTGTTATTCCTCTAAAAATATCAACCGATTGGATGCGATTCTTAACCTGCATATTTCAAATTTTTGATCAAATATAATTTTAATTTTTTTAACTGAATTGTCTTTTCAATTTTTTGTTTATTTGTTCCAGTTCCAATTCAACCGTATGCAACCCGTCTATTTATTAGTTATATTATTTCTTTATTTTGGGTTCTTGCTGGGCATAGCATACTTCACAGGAAAAGACGACAGCAATGCAGCTTTTTTCACAGCCAACAGGAATTCACCCTGGTATCTGGTCGCTTTCGGTATGATCGGTACCTCCCTGTCAGGGGTTACATTTATCTCTGTCCCCGGCTGGGTACAAAGCACCCAGTTCAGCTATTTGCAAATTGTTTTCGGGTATTTGTTAGGCTATATGGTGATTGCCCTGGTTTTAATCCCTATCTATTACAACTTACAGATCACTTCCATTTATGAATACCTCGAAAAAAGGTTCGGTTTGCGCAGCCAGAAAACAGGGGCAGCCCTGTTCATAATCTCGCGCTTGCTGATCTCAGCTTTTCGCCTGTTTCTGGTTGCCAGTGTCTTGCAGTATTTCATCCTTGATGCCTGGAACATCCCTTTTGAAGCAACTGTTATCTTCTCTGTTGCGCTGATCTGGTTGTACACCAAGCGCGGAGGGATCAGAACCATTGTTTACACGGATGTATTCCAGACCACATTTATGCTCGCTGCCATGTTGGGATCGGTTTGGATCCTGATGAACAAACTCAATTACAATCTCACGGATCTGATCCATTCTGAGCAGTACCAGAAGTACAGTCAGATCCTGTTCTGGGATGACTGGAAAGACAGAAAGAATTTTTTCAAATCGGTTTTGGGAGGTATGTTTATCGCTATTGCCATGACGGGACTGGATCAGGACAATATGCAAAAAAACCTGACCTGTAACAATCAAAAAGAAGCAAAATGGAATGTGCTTTCACTGGGTGTGATTCTTATTTTTGTCAATTTTGTCTTTCTGTTTCTAGGAGCCCTGCTATTTATTTATTCTGAAAAACAGGGCATACCAATTCCAGTTGTGGATGGAAAGGTTTCAACTGACCTGCTTTATCCGCAGATCGCAATTTACGGAGAACTCGGGATTCCAATTGCCGTCATTTTTTTTATTGGTCTTATTTCGGCTGCCTATTCCAGTGCTGACGGTGCCCTTACTGCGCTTACCACATCTTTTAGTATCGATTTGATCAAAATAGAAAAATACGAACCTGAAAAACAGAAAAGGCTCAGAAAACAGATTCATTTTGGAATTTCTGTACTTCTCATACTGGTAATCATCCTGTTTAGGTATATTTTAAAAGATAATGTGATCAGCAGTCTTCTGCAGGTAACCACTTATACCTATGGCCCCCTGTTGGGACTGTTCGCCTTTGGTATTTTTACTAAACATAAAATAAAGGAGCGGTTTCTGCCCTGGATCGCTTTAATTTCAGTGCTCTTCACAGTGGTACTGAATAAATATATCGGTAATCTTATCGAAGGTTTTAATTTTGGATATGAAATTTTGGCCATTAATGGCTTGTTTACCTATTTAAGCTTATTTTTGATCAAAAGGAAAAAAGAATAATTATGGAAGGCGATCTCAGCAACTACAGAAAAGCTTATGAAAAGGATGAACTTCGCAAATTCAGCACATCTGACAACCCCATGGAGTTATTCCAGAAATGGTTTTATGAAGCTGATTCTTTTGAGGGTATCCACGAAGCCAATGCGATGAATGTGGCAACCACGGGTCTGGATGGCTATCCGAAAAACCGCGTTGTACTCTTAAAAAAATTTACCTGGGAGGGCTTTATATTCTATACCAATTACGAATCAGAAAAAGGGAAAGCTATAGAAAATGATCCACGAATCTGCCTGTCTTTTTTCTGGCCCGAAATGGAACGGCAGATCATTATTAAAGGTGAAGCAGAAAAAATCTCAACCAATTTATCTGATGGCTATTTTGAGTCAAGACCCGAGGGCAGCAAACTGGGATCCTGGGCTTCTGATCAAAGTGAGGTCATCGATTCACGAACCATCATGGATGAAAAATTAAAGGCTTTTGAAGAAAAATTTAAAAATCAGGAAATACCCAGACCCCCTTTTTGGGGTGGTTATTTGGTACGACCTGTATCCATGGAATTCTGGCAGGGCAGACCGAACCGAATGCACGACAGAATCAGATACACCCTGCAACCAGACTATGACTGGAAAAAGGAACGTTTACAACCCTGAAAAACTTGGCCGCTCCAATTATTTCGCTTGAATAATGAGACTGAAAAACAAAATAAGTTATATTTGAATTCTATACAAAACAGTTCAATGAAAACACTGTATATCGTCCGACACGCTAAATCATCATGGGATTATGATGGTATTAAGGATATAGACCGGCCTTTAAAGAAAAGAGGTATCGAAGATGCCTATCTGATTTCAGAAGTACTGAGCAAAAAAATTGATACCCCTTCCGTTTTTGTTTCCAGCAGCGCCAACAGGGCCCTTCATACGGCAATGATCTTTAGTTATGCTTTTAATTATCCGCTGGCATATCTCAAAATCAGCAAATCTCTTTACAGTTTTAGCGACGGCTACCTGATCAAAACAGTGAAAGCCCTGGACGATAGTTTTAATTCTGCTATTATTTTTTCACACGACCATGGCATCAGTGATTTTGTGAACAAATACGGCGACAAAAAAATTGACCACGTTCCAACCTGCGGCGTTGTGGGCATCACATTTTCAACAGTCCACTGGAAAAATATTAAAAATGGAAAAACCATTCTCACCGAATTCCCGGAATACCATAAAAAAAAATAAATGCAGATTAAACGATACGGGGCAATCGATGTTGGCTCGAATGGAGTCAGACTTCTAATTGCCAATGTGATTGAGTTTGAAGGAAAAGAAACAGAATTTAAAAAATCCTCGCTGGTCAGAGTACCAATCCGATTGGGGGAGGATGTTTTTAATACAGGCAATATCTCGGTCAAGAATATGGAAAGAATGACCGATGCCATGAACTCCTACCGGCTGATGATGAAGGTTTTCGGAGTTGAAAAACACATGGCCTGTGCCACTTCCGCCATGAGGGAAGCGCAAAACAGTGCTGAAGTAATCAAATATATTTTCGACAATTCCGGAATCAGGATTGTCATCATTGACGGTGAAATGGAGGCGGAAATAATCTCCTCCACCGGCCTGCACAGCATAATAAAAAGCAACCGATCCTATTTATATGTAGATGTTGGGGGTGGTAGCACAGAGTTCACTTTTTTCAGCAAAGGTGAAAAAATTGCCTCGAGATCCTTTCCTCTCGGTACGGTTCGTTTACTGGATGGAAATGTGAGCGAAAATACCTGGAAAGAAGCAGAAGAATGGATAAAAACGACGGTGGGAAATATGAAGAATATTTCCCTGATCGGTTCCGGCGGAAACATCAACAAACTTTTTAAGATGTCAGGGAAACTTCCCGGCAAAACATTGACTGTCAGATATATTCAATCCTATTACGACTTTTTAAACAGCATGTCCTATGAGGAACGGATCAGCAACCTGGATTTAAATCCCGATCGGGCTGACGTTATCATTCCGGCAATAAAAATTTATTTGTCAGCCATGGAATGGAGTAAGGCAAGCCGCGTGATCGTACCGAAGATCGGTTTGTCCGACGGCATCATCAGAAGCTTGTACTACAATAATTTGGGGGGTATAGAAAATAATACCTGATTAATTTTCAGCGGAAACCCCGGCGCGTATTCTTCGGAAAAGATCAGTTAAAGTAACTGAATCCTGCTTTGGAATCTATGTTCAGAAGCGTATGGTAAATTAATTCGATGACATGCTCCACATCATCACGATGCACCATTTCAACAGTAGTATGCATGTAGCGCAGCGGCAGTGAGATCAGTGCTGATGGCACCCCGCCGTTTGAATAGGCAAAAGCATCGGTATCTGTACCTGTAGCTCTTGAAGCTGCCAGTCGCTGAAAAGGAATTTTATTTTTTTCTGCAACGGAAATGACCAGCTCGCGCAGGTTATTCTGTACTGCCGGTGCATAGGATATGACCGGCCCGTCGCCGGACTTGATCTCCCCCTCTTTCTTTTTGTCTATCATCGGTGTTGTGGTATCATGGCAAACATCGGTAATAATAGCCAGGTTTGGCTGAATAGTATGGGTGATCATTTCCGCCCCGCGCAAACCGATCTCTTCCTGAACGGAATTGGTAATATACAAACCAAAGTCCAGCTTGTCGTTATTCTCGTGAAGGAGTCTGGCGACCTCAGCGATCATAAAGCCACCCATACGGTTGTCAAGAGCGCGGCAAACAAAATTATTTTTGTTCAGTATCATAAACGTATCCGGATAAGTGATCACGCAACCCACATGCACGCCCAGGTCTTCCACTTCCTTTTTCTTTTTACAACCCACGTCGATAAAAATGTTATCAAGTCGCGGGCATTCTTCTTTATCTTTAATGCGTGTGTGTATGGCCGGCCAGCCAAAGATACCTTTAACTATCCCTTTTTTGGTGTGTATGTTTACGATTTTTGAAGGGGCAATGATGTGGTCGCTGCCACCATTTCTGATCACATAAATAAGCCCGTCATCGGTGATGTAATTCACATACCAGGAAATCTCATCGGCATGGCCCTCAATAACTACCTTGTATTTGGCATCCGGGTTGATCACCCCAACGGCTGTTCCGTAATTATCTGTAATAAAAGTATGGATATAGGGCTTGATATAATCCATCCAAAGTTTTTGTCCCGCTGCTTCATAACCGGTTGGCGAGGCATTATTCAGGTATTTTTCCAAAAACAAGATGGATTTTTTATTGAGGATCTTTTGCTTGGCCATGGGATTATTTTTTTAGCTAAAGTAAGAATATTCACAAAATATTAATACGATTGCGCACACATATTAGTATTTTTGCTACCGGATTTTATCCAAAACCAGATGAAGAAGAAAATAGCCTTTTTTTTGCTCTTTTTGCCGTTTCTATTGGCATCCCAGATCAAAAAGGAAAAAGTGATCCATGCAGAGGAATTGTACCCGGTAGAGAATGATACCATTGTGATCCCCCTGGATGAGGTATTTGTATATAAAAAAAGAAACTTTACCAGCCAGAAAGAAAAAAACTATTATTACTGGTATTATAAGAAAGTGCATAAGGCCTATCCCTATGCCGTACTGGCTTCTAAAAAGATCACAGAACTCAATGCTGAGCTCTCCGCAATTCCTTCAAAAAGAAAACAAAAAAAGCATATCCGGGAAATGCAGAAATATATGGAAGGGGAATTTACCGACGAACTTAAAAAGCTGACCAGAACTGAAGGTAGAATACTTATCAAATTAATCCACCGCCAGACCGGAATTCCTTTTTATGCATTGATCAAAGATTACAAAAGTGATCTGACCGCATTTTTTTACAATACCACAGCCAAATTTTATAAGCTCAATTTAAAATCAGAGTACCATCCGGAAAGCATTCCTCTGGATTTCATTGTGGAGGATATCCTTGTGCGTTCTTTTGCCAACGGAACCCTCGTGAAACACCAGGCCAAACTGCCCATTGACTATTTTGAGCTTTCCAAAAAATATGAGTCGCTGAATATGCACAACGAAATCAATGCCTATATAGAAAAATACAAATAATTTATTGTATTTCCTTCATGGCATTGTCAACCCTGAGGAATTTTGTATCATTCTGAAAATCCTTCATTACAGAATTTATGCTCCTCTGTATAACCTTCTCATCAGTTTCATATTTAATCTGCACCCCATTCTTTTCAGGAAACTGTTCAATAATAACTGTTGAGGACGGAAAGGCGAACTCGACACCCAGTGCTTTTGCCAGTTTAACTATGGCAAGATGAAGCAGGTGTTTGGAGGATTGTTCGTGACCCCATTCGAGGTTGATAAAGAAGACATTGACCATGATATTAAGGGCAGAATTACCGAAACCGGAAAACTCAACATTGTAATTTTCATTGTGTGTATCCGGGTGTGCCTTGATAATTTCCCTGATACCCGTCACAAATCCCTGAATCAGCTCCGGTGGTGTATCATATCTGATTCCCAGCTCGGTTAAATACCTTCGGTAAAGCAGCATTCCCCTGTTGTTGACATCTGCTTCTGAGATCTTGCTGTTAGGGATCTGAAACACCGAAGTATCCGCCGCTCTTATCACAGTTGACCTGAGTCCTACCCTTTCCACCACGCCCTTGACAGTTCCTATTTCAACCCAATCACCAATCTGAAAAGGCTTGTCCATAAAAATATTGATCGTTCCGATCAGATTCTTTACAGAGTCCTGTGCTGCAAAGGCAACGGCTATACCTCCAATCGATGCACCGGCGAGAACGGTTGTCGGGTCAACTCCAAACAGGGTAATTAAATGCAAAAGGCCGACCAGAACAACAAAACCATTAATGATTTTTATAATAATGGGTGATAACTGCTCCCTTAACTTCGAATCAGATTCAAAATGCAGCTCATCGTAAAAATTGACGATAACCCTGAGCAACCTGACCAGGAAGACAACCCAAAATACCGTTGCAGCAATATTCAAAAGCAAAAAGAAAAAGTTGTTGATCCTGAAAAGATGCAAGGAAGGCATAACCAATTTCAGCAAGTAGATGATAATGAGGTAAACCAACGGTTTTACAAGGTCCGAAACCTCTTTGATCGAAGTCTTTATATGGTCGCTCTTTTTAAAGATAAACTTCTCGAGGTATTTGAAAACAAATCTGAAAAAATGCATTAAAATCCAATAGGTCAGAATAGATAAACCCATCAGGATAAAAAACATCATAAACTTCCATACTTTGATTCCCTTTAAGGAATAGCTAAACAACCCCGGATATTTCGTTTTAAAATAGCTGAAATCTATCCTGTAGATATTGTCATATAAAGCAGGAATGGCATTGACCGTTTCCGCAGAATAGTACCAGTTTGCTCCCCGCTTTTCAACATACACGTCCGGAAGATCTTTGGGAAACGGGTAATACCGTTTCTCGAGTTGCTTGAAACTCGTAAGACCGCTCTTTTTAATGGTATCCGTATATTCCGGATCATCGGGAATTTTTGTGAAATCAAAAACCAATCCTTTTCCGTAGTATATTTCTTTCAGTTTTACGGCATAATTCTCTGCTTCCTCACGGGGTATATTATAGAATACCCTGGAAGATTTTGCCGTATTAAAGCTGTCTTCTTCCAAAAAGTACATATGCGTATAAAGGGCAGCGCGGGGATTTTTCAGGTCGGCCTGTTGGGTACTTTGTCCGAACGAAAGGGTGCTGATTAAAAGAAATAAATAAAATAAGCTTCTCATAAAAATATTTGTTCAGGCAAAATTAAATATAATTCTTTGTATTCCCGGTCTGAAAAAAAGCTATTTTTTCTTCCTTTTCAATACCCTTTTCCCCTCAAAAATACTTTCAAAACCTTCCGGCTTTTTCGATTTACCTGCTGGTTTCATTTTACTCTTTTCCTTCTTTGGTCCTGTAAAAACCGATGGAAGCAGCGCTTTGATCAAATCCTGCCTGTTCACTTTCTGCAGGGTATTTTTGATCCAGTCCTGATTTTCCTTTTTGTACCAAAAGAAAAAACGGTGTTGTTCTGATTTTTCCTGGCTGCTTCTGGGTGTGTAGATCTTCTCAAGTGTATATGGATGATAACCGCTGTAATATATCACGGTTGCCACTGTCATGGGTGTTGGGGTAAATCCCTGAACCTGCTCCAGCTGAAAGCCCATATCCTTGGTCTCGGCGGCCAGGTTGGCCATATCCTCCAGCTCACAGGCCGGATGGCTGGAAATAAAATAGGGAATGAGTTGCAGATTGAGTTTCTTTTTGATATTGATGCTGTCAAAGCGCTGCTTAAATTTGTGAAAATATTTGAAAGAAGGCTTTCTCATGAGCTTCAATACAGCATCAGAAGTATGTTCAGGGGCCACTTTTAGTCTGCCTGAAACATGATTTGTAATCACCTCTTCCGTGTATTCGTCTAGTTCTTTGGGATTGGCATTTTTATTAAATTCAGGAACCAGCATATCATAGCGGATCCCGCTACCGATAAAAGATTTCTTCACCTTGGGATGCGCATCAACGGCCCTGTAGATCTCAGTCAGGGGTTTATGCGAGGTATCCAGATTATGGCAGATCACAGGTGAAATACAGGATGGCGCCACGCAGCGATCGCAAATGCTCTGGATTTTTCCCTTCATCTGGTACATGTTGGCAGACGGACCGCCTATATCGGACAGATATCCCTTAAAATCGGGCATTTTCGTAACCTTATCCACTTCCTCCAAAATGGATTTTTTACTCCGGCTGGCAATAAATTTTCCCTGATGTGCCGAGATGGTACAGAAGCTGCAGCCACCAAAACAACCTCTGTGTATATTGATCGAAAACTTGATCATTTCATAGGCCGGGATGGGTCCTCTTTTTTCGTACTTGGGATGCGGTAATCTTGTATAGGGCAGGTCGTAGGCATAATCTATCTCGCTTTCTGTCATGGTGGCAAAAGGCGGATTTATAATCAGCAGTTCCGACCCCACTTTTTGCAGGATCCTCCTGCCGTTGACCTTGTTCGATTCCTGCTCTATGATCTTAAAATTGGAGGCATACACTTTTTTATCCTTGAGACATTGTTCATGAGAACCAATTTCTACGTCTTCCCAGTTTTTATTTTTTGGCAGACCCATTTCCTGAGGATGCAGGTAGGCAGTTTGCTTAATGGATTTTATACTGTTAAACGGAACACCCTTTTTGAGTAAGGTAACCAGCTCTCTGAGCGGCTGCTCGCCCATACCATATACCAGCAGGTCTGCACCGGATTCCGTTAAAATATTTGCTTTGAGCTTGTCGCTCCAATAGTCGTAATGCGTCACACGCCGCAGGGAAGCTTCAATACCGCCAATCAGTACAGGTACTCCCGGAAATTTTTCCTTGAGGATAGTTGTATAAACCGTTACCGCATAATCCGGACGAAAGCCGATCTCGCCATTCGGGGTATACACGTCCTTGTCACGTTTCCTTTTACCTGCTGTGTAGTTGCTCACCATGGAATCCATGGCTCCGGCCGTTACAGCAAAAAACAAATTGGGTGCCCCCAGTTTTACAAAATCCTGCAGGTTATCCTTTACATTGGGCTGGGGAATGATGGCTACCTTTAGTCCGTAACTCTCCAGGATCCTGCCAAGCACACCGGTACCAAAGGCCGGATGGTCTATATAGGCATCTCCGCTGATAATGATCACATCCAGGCTGTCCCAGCCGCGAATGAGCACTTCTTTTTTTGTAGTTGGAAGAAAATCAGAAAGTTGGTATCCTGTATTCATGCTGCAAAAATAGTCTAAAATCCAATTGCCGCAACCCGATGCCGGTTTTTGAAACCATTATAAACATAATAAATCGTTAAAATACAGCTGACCATTAAACCTTTGTCTGTGTGAAATGTCCTAATAAGTATAATCTTAAAAATAATAAATATGAAAAAATTTGCAGTTATCTTAATCATTTTAATGAGCACAGGGCTTTTTGCCCAACAAAGAGAACAAAGACATTATGGTGCTGATTTCAGTCCGGAGCAACAGGCAACCCTGAAAACAAAAAGGATGGCGCTGGATCTGGAGCTGACTGATTCACAGCAGAACCAGGTGATGGCACTAAACAAAAAATACGCCGAACTGAGAAAATCAAATCAGGCTAAAATGCAGGCAGACAAAACAGCGGGTAAACAGCTGACTACTGAAGAAAAATTCAAGTTGCAAAACGAAAGCCTGGATCACCAGATCGCTTATAAAAATGACCTCAAAAAAATATTGAACCAAACCCAGTTTGATAAATGGCAGGAAAACAGGGAGTGCAAAATGCACAAAGGTTTTGACAGACAAAGAATGGGTGATGGAAAGGGTCAAAAAACTCAAAAGGGTCAGAAATCCTGAAGAATATAAAAAAAAGGCTGAATAGCACATTGAAGTTAGAACAGAACCGTCTCAGTACAAAAATCCTGGACGGTTTTTTTATTTGCAAAAGCCCCTAATTATTTGGGGATTGAACGCGTCTGAATTTTTGATTATCAAAGTAGTGATCCGGCTAGTACCCTTTGTCATGTTTCATTACACTGTAATTTTTCTGCTTACCATGCCATTCTACTTTAAAAAGATGCGTAAATAAGGTTTTGAAGGATTAATGGCCCCAATTTTTTCTTACTTTATTTATCGGAAATCTCATTATTCTTTCTTAACTTTAATATGTTATTTGTTTCGACCTTTATTTCTGAACTCGTTTTAAAAGTAGATCAGGATTTTAAAATTGGGTTTTACTGTTAGTACGTAGCTTCAGAAAATTCTTACTGCAAAGACCACCCTCAATTATTATTTTGGGATCATTAAGGTGGTTCGGGTTATTCGGACATTCACTTCTTTAATCGGTTCGGATGAAAAAATGGCAACAATCAGAAAATTATCTCAGTCTTGTCTGTTTTTAGTATGTATCCTGCTGTTTGTTCAGAACTTTTGGGCTCAGGAAAAAGTCAATCAGGCCGCGCTTTCTTTTGGTTTCTGGATAGGCTATACAAATATGTCTTTAAATACAGATTATTATAATTATGGCACCCAGGGTGGAATTGCGATGGGTATGAATATGGGGTATGCTCCAAACACAAAAATTACCGTGGGTTTTGAAGCAAACTATTATTCGCTTAAAGAATATGATTATGAAGATCTTTCGAAAGGTTTATCAGTTTCCAACATCTCCATTTATCTGAACTATTTCCCTTTTTCAAATTTTCCATTATCCGTAATGGGAGGGGGCGGTCTGTTATATTTCGATGATAACAATGTAGGTATAGACGAGTCGGGAAGATCATGGTTTTTGGGAAGCACTTATGAAATACCTGTCGGGGGGGCGTTCATAGTGCCTCAAGTGAGATATTATCAAGGCGATTTTAAATTTGGCGATACTCAGGGATTTGAGATTTCTATAGGATTACTTGCTTATATTGGGCGTACGCACAATACAATAAGAAAAGTTACACCTGACCAGTTATAGAACCATAGATATGCTTAAGAAACAAGAGATTTTATGGGTATAAATCATAACGGAAATAAGTTTACCAAATTGATCTGTCTCTCATTAATTGGATCTTAAATGAAGACTTTATCTTTAATTCTAAATGAATTATTTTCAGGAAAGCGTTATTATACCCGGCTTCTGACATGGTCTTTATTATTCCCATGTGTAATTCTTTTTATAGCATGTAAACCTTACGAGCAGACGGTTAATCCGCTGGTTACCGTGCCGGGAGATTTCAAAACTTTAAATAGTTCAGTGGGTTACTACCATAGCCCGGAATTTAAATCGTATGCATTTTTGATCAGTAAGGGAGGTTTGAATTTGCACCTTGGGGCAAGCAGCGATTCTTTGTTAAGCAGCATATATCCGAAAATCTTTGCAAATGCCCAACCTGTCAATTCAACAACCGGTTATACAGCAACCGGATTTGACTTCATATTGGAACCTCAGATTGAGTCTTTTTTATTTACAAAGGACTATTATCAATATATCAACTGGACTAAGATTGTATACCGTTTTACGCTCTATAACCGCGATGGACAAATCCTCACCTCATGGAATACAGTAGGATGGAGTTTTCCAAATCAAAATACTTCTCCAGACATAAGTTTAATGGTTTCAGAATCAATTGAACAGGCCACCATGAAATTTATCGAAAGCTTTGAGCATGTGCCGGAAGTTAACCGCAGCATTTCCGGCAAAACGCTTGATGGTGTTACTGCACCGGAAGAAATGCAGGACCTGGTTTCAGTTAAACTAGGTGACGATGCCATTACCAGCGCTTACAACGGAATTGTGACTGCCAAGATCCAGTCTGATCTTGTATTTAGTGTTCCTTCATTTAAGAGCAGTTATAAGTTTGGTAAAGGTAGGATTGGAGTAATTGCTCCCAGATTATTTTTAAAGAACGAAGGGAATAACAGCTTATATCTGGATCCTCTAAATATTTCCTGGTTACCATCAAAAGGTCAGGAAATATCTCCGATCTCACCGGCACCCTTAACAAATACACTTGCTCCCGGATCCTACGTGGATTATGATTTAGACTGGACCGCAATATTGTCTCTAGCGATTAATGTTGCTACTGCGTTTGAAAATGAAAAAAAAGAAGATCTGTATCAAACCTATTTTGGTCAAAATCTGCTGGGTGAATATACGCTCATTGAAAATTCATCTATTACCGGCATCCTCTATTTTCCCGTAAAAAAAAATGAAATCCTCTCCGGCGAACTCAGAATTCCGGTCATTGACCTCGACACTGCTACGCGATACATCATACGATTTCCCATAACACGAGATCCGCAAACCATGAATATTAATTTTGATTAGCAGCATCCAATAAATCCTCTTGTAATCTTGAATAAAATAAGGCACTTTTAATGCCTTTTTATTGCTATTTGGAAAGCTTAAGCCTTTGTCCTATACTAATTTCATTGGAAGTCAGCTCATTGAGTGTTTTTATTTCCTCTATGGTCATGTTATTGCTTTTGGCAATGGAATACAGGGTATCTCCTTTTGACACAAAAACGTATTTCTGTGGTGTAACTGCAACAATACTGCTCTCTATTACGGGTTGATCTGCGAGTTTTTTGGTGGGTTTTTTACCTTTTTTATTCCGGCTCTCGGTGACCAGGTCATCATAGAGGTACAACTGGTAGTCATCTATGTATTTGATCAGTTTTTGCGGATATTTTTTGTCTGTGGCATAACCGGCATCTTTTAGGCCATGGGCCCAGGCTTTGTAATCATCCGATTCCAACTCGAACAAAGGCGCATACCTGCTCCTGCTCGTGAGAAAATAAGAATGGTCATTGAATGACTCTTCAGGATGGCTGTACTTCCTGAAACATTCCTGCGCTTCATCATCATCGTAATAGTAGGTTTTGCCCTCCCATCCTTTGTGGCATTTGATCCCGAAATGGTTGGCCGTATTTTTTGTGAGTTCGCTCCTTCCGCTGCCGGATTCAAGTATCCCCTGTGCAAGCGTGATGCTTGCAGGAATCTCGTATTCCAGCATTTTTTTTATGGCTATAAACTTAAAATCCCCGATATAATTTAAGGTATTCTGATTGAGTCCCTGTCCGTTCTTTTTCGCAAAATCCTCAAACACCCGGTCACTAGCCTCCTTTAGCTGCCTTTGTGTACCTGCATCAATCTTTACTTCTTTCTTTTCTGCTGTTTTCGCCGGGGTCTGTGTTTTATTCCCTTTAGCCACCGGCCTGGCAGAATGACAAGCCATCAAAAAAACCGAAACAAGTAATGAAAAAAATAATAAATGTCCTTTACTCATAAATCATAAAATTCTATATGCCGCTCTTTTCTTAGCCAATATGGTGTTCATACCTGCTATACCCTGAAGTCCGCCGGTGTGTACAGCCAGGATTTTGGCTCCCGGGAAAAAGTAACCTTTTTCAATCAGATCCACAATCCCGTACATCATCTTCCCTGTATAAACAGGATCCAGAGCTATGTTCGTTTCTAACTTAAAATCGTTGATAAAAGTAATAATTTCTTCATCAACTTTTGCAAAACCGCCAAAATGGTACTGATCTATAAAACTCCATTTTTTACCGGGTATTGTGAACTTATCAACTTCAGCCTTTAAAAAATCGCCTTTCAGAGCCGAAAAACCCAGTACGGTCTGGTTTTCCCCGGCACTGTTGACAAGCCCTGCAAGTGTTCCCCCGGTACCCATGGCTGCACAGATAAAATCAAAGTTCTGATCCTTTGGCTTTAATATTTCCTCACAACCCTTTATGGCCAGGACATTGGTTCCCCCCTCGGGGATCAGATAAAAATCTCCAAATTCGTCTTTTAACTGATCGATAAAGAAAGCTTCTTTTTTTAATCTGTAATCGGTACGGCTAACAAATTTAAAACGCATGCCGTTCGCTTCTGCCAGTTGTAGGGTTGGATTCGCCTGTATACTGTCATCCGGATTCGCACCCAATTCCTCTCCCCTGATGATTCCGATGGTTTTCAAGTTGTGCATTTTTCCTACAGCCGCAACTGCGCTGATGTGGTTGGAAAAGGCACCTCCAAATGACAACAAGGTTTTTTTGTTTTCGGCGAGAGCAGCCGCTATGTTGTACTTCAGTTTCCTGTACTTGTTACCTGAAATCTGGGGATGTATTTTATCCTCTCTTTTTATAAACAGCCCTACATCAAAATTCCTGAGCCTGTTTAATACAAGTTCCTGATTTTCTGTTTCTTCCATCCTAAATTGTCAATCAGAAATAATTTAAAAAATTCCAGAATTTTCGTTCCGAAAGGTAGTTCAAATTTTTCTCATTCGAATAAGCTTCCTTTTCAAAAGAGATCAGGTGGTAGGCCTTCATAAAATCTCTGGTCAGCAGCAACCGGATTAAAAATTCGGTCAGGTACCAGATGAAATAGATAAGCCAGAGCATTTCGATCTGTTGTTTGAGGTGTATTTTTTCGTGATTGATGATTACCTGATCGTATTTCAGTTTTTTATGCTTTAAAATAATGAAGGGCCAGATCGTTACGGCATGAAAACGGGGTAAAAAGATATATTTAGAAAATAGCAACATGGATTCCGGGTGAAAAAAAAATAAAATACCTTTGTGTATGCAAGATAATTATAAAAATCTGAATTCAGAAGATTTCTATTTTACCAAAGAAGGATTTAAAGTTTTTACAGAAATTTACCATCTGAAAAGGGGTTATTGCTGTAAAAATAACTGCCGACATTGTCCGTATGGCTTTGATCCAAAAAAAGATGCCCATTAAATAAAATTATTCAATGAACCTGTTTCAACAACAAATTTCAGAAGGAATACCTGCTGCTTTACCGGAAAATAACAAGTTTGACAAGGCCTTAAACCATGCTCCCAAAAGAAAGGACATCCTTAGTCAGGCAGAAAAAAAACTGGCAATAAGAAATGCGCTGCGCTATTTTGAACCCCGGCACCATGCTTTGCTCTCTGAAGAGTTTGCGGCTGAACTGAACGAATACGGCAGGATCTACATGTACCGGTTCATTCCTGATTACAAAATGCATGCAAGGCCCATCGGTCAGTATCCCGGAAAATGCCAGGAAGCAAGAGCCATCATGCTCATGATACAAAACAACCTGGATCCTCAGGTTGCCCAGCATCCTCAGGAACTGATCACCTATGGCGGTAACGGAGCGGTTTTCCAAAACTGGGCCCAGTACCTGCTCACGATGAAATACCTGTCTGAAATGACAAATGAGCAAACACTGGTCATGTATTCCGGCCATCCGATGGGTTTGTTTCCTTCCCACAAAGAAGCACCCCGGGTAGTTGTTACAAACGGCATGATGATACCCAATTATTCCAGACAGGATGACTGGGAGAAATTCAACGCGCTGGGTGTTACTCAATACGGACAGATGACTGCCGGAAGTTATATGTACATCGGGCCTCAGGGCATAGTGCACGGCACAACCATCACGGTATTGAATGCCGGCAGAAAAATTGCAAAAGAACAGGAGTCCTTGTCGGGAAAATTGTTTCTGACCTCAGGACTGGGCGGCATGAGCGGGGCGCAGCCCAAAGCCGGTAATATTGCGGGATGCATTACCGTATGCGCGGAAATTAATCCCAAAGTACTTCAAACCAGATTTTCTCAAAAATGGGTGGATGAAGTCATTCTCAATCCCGATGAACTGGTAAAGCGCGTGCGAAGCGCAAAAGCGGCCAAAGAAGTGGTGTCGATTGCCTTTCTCGGCAACATTGTGGACGTTTGGGAAAAATTTGAAAAAGAGGATCTGTATGTCGACCTGGGCAGCGACCAGACTTCTCTGCACAACCCCTGGGCAGGAGGTTATTATCCCGTGGGTCTCAGCTTTGAGGAATCGAATGAAATGATGCGCCGTGACCCTGTTCTGTTTAAAGAAAAGGTTCAGGCTTCGCTCAAACGGCAAACCGACGCCATCAACAAGCACACCGCCAAAGGAACCTATTTCTTTGACTACGGCAATGCTTTTTTGCTGGAAGCCTCACGGGCAGGAGCAGATGTGATGAAGCCTGACGGAACCGGATTCAGATACCCTTCCTATGTTGAAGATATTATGGGGCCGATCTGCTTTGATTACGGGTTCGGACCCTTTCGTTGGGTTTGTACCTCCTGTGATCCCAAAGATCTCGGGATCACGGACAAAATTGCTTCTGAAAAAATACAGGAGCTTTTAAAGGAAGCTCCGGAAGAGATCAAACAACAGCTGAACGATAATTTACAATGGATACAAGGAGCCAGGGCCAACCAACTGGTCGTAGGTTCCCAGGCAAGAATACTGTATGCCGATGCCAGAGGCAGGATCGAAATCGCCGAAGCCTTTAATGAGGCTATCCGTATAGGAGTGCTGTCGGCTCCGGTCGTATTGGGGCGGGATCACCACGATGTTTCAGGTACCGATTCACCCTACAGGGAAACAGCGAATATTTATGACGGATCGAGTTTCACAGCAGATATGGCCATACAAAACGTGATTGGCGACAGTTTCAGGGGAGCCACATGGGTCTCGATCCACAACGGCGGTGGTGTGGGCTGGGGAGAAGTCATTAACGGGGGTTTTGGTATGGTTCTTGATGGTAGTGAGGAAGCGAGCAGGCGTTTAAAATCCATGCTCTTTTGGGATGTCAACAACGGCATTGCCAGAAGGAGTTGGGCTAGAAATGAAGGAGCCTTATTTGCAGCCAAGCGTGCCATGCAGCAGGAACCGCTTCTTAAACTTACCCTTCCTAATTTGGTAGACGAAAACCTGCTTGATAAATTATAAAAATCTTGTTTATGAAAGCTTATTACCTATTACTTGTATTCGTTTCACTGATCTTCATCAGCAGTTGCAACTCTATAAAAATTTCGAGTGACTATGACGAAAATATTGATTTTACGAAATACAAGACCTATGCCTTTTATAAAAATGGCATAGACAAAGTAGAGATCTCAGATCTGGATAAAAAAAAGATCCTGTACGCTATTGAAAGAGAGATGGCAGCCAAGGGATTTGAAAAATCTGATAAACCTGATCTGCTGGTAAATATTTTTGCCAAGTCAAAGGAGCGTATCGACGTGTACAACAATTACTACAACGGCTGGTATCCCTGGTATTACGGCTGGGGTTATGGTTACGGCTACGGTTTTGGGTATGGTCCCGGTTATACAAATGTGGTACAGTCTACCGAAGGCACCCTGTTTATTGACCTGATCGATGCCAACAGCAAAGAGCTGGTTTGGCAGGGAATGGGTACGGGCATTTTAGGAGATTACAGAGATAAGGAGAAAAAAGAAGAACGCATCAATGAATATGTCAACAACATACTCACGCAATACCCTCCAATGATCTTAAAGCCGGAAATAACGGCAAAGTAAGTAATTTGGTGACGATAATACGAACTGTGAAAGTTAAAAATAATGGGGTAAAAACCCCATTATTTTTTTGTTCAATTTTTGCTAAAGTATTTCACATCTTACAACTCCGGATAACCGCACAATCACTGCAAATTGGTGCTTAAAAATACATTTTTGAAATCTGACGAAGGAGGTTCAGCGAATACAAATTAAAACGATTAGGAAATGTACTAAGCAGAACGAAGTGAGGTTCGGCGAATACAAAATAAACTATTCGTTTTTAATATTCGTATAAAATATTATCGTCAGAATTTGTTAAGTTTAGCTGAACTTTCTTTCCATCCACCTGCAAGTTTGAAATGTCAAAAGTCAACTCCTTTGTAATATATGCTTCACAGGCTTCCTCGTTCTTTAAAGACAATCTCAAAATTCTTTGAGGTGGATTTGATTTTAAAATGACTTCTGAATCAATAAGTTTTAATTCCCAGGTATCTCCACTACAACCACTTGAACTAAAATTAATTTTCAAACAATTACCATTTATTTCAAAACTATTTATGTTTAATCGGTCAGAAGGTGCATTTTTGTATTGTTCAGCACTTATTATTGTTTCAAAATCACAGTTATTTGAATTTCCATTATCATCATTTGAACAGCTCAAAATTGCAATACCTGCTAAAATCAAAATGAGTATTTTTTTCACTATTCAGTTTTATTTGTTCTATGCTTTAAATTTCAATAAGTTGCATTCAATTGCATCACAACACCTGCATACTTTACCTTCCTTGTGAATTGCTGATAAAAATACAATTTTATACCTGCTAAATAGGGCCTTAACCTCTTTTTTTTCAACTATCTTCCGCCAAAAAACAATTCATTTTCAACAGAGATGTACTAAAAGTTACTTCTGCAGCGACCAGAAATTTATTTCTGGCTGCCGGAGATTTCTTACATAATTCTTTATAAATCGTACCTTATGTCTCCCCGGAAGATTTTCAATGAATTGAATTGAATCGTATGCATAGTCTTGATGCATTCTCTCAGGATTTTTTTATGCCTCCAATTCCAGGGTCAGGTTTTCCCAGGATTCCATCATGGCATCCAGCCGCTTTTTTTTCAGTTCGTACAAATGGAAAAATTCCTTTTCGTCCTCTTCCGGGGGCAATCCCACGCTGAGCTGCCGATCCAGCTCCCCGATTTCCTTTTCGAGTTTTGCGATCTCATTTTCGATTTTCTTCAACTGGTTCTGCAGATGTTTGATGTTTTTATCCTCCTCGATTTTTTTGTTGTCTTTGGGATTTGCTTTTGCAGGTTCATTTTTCCTGACATAATTTTTCTCAACTTCCCTGAAACTGTCCAGCTGGTGTTCCTCCAGGAAGTAATTGATGTCCCCCAGATATTCTTTAATAGCTCCGTCCTTAAATTCGTAAACCAGGTCTGTGAGTCCCTGTAAAAAATCCCGGTCATGCGAAACCACGATCAGGGCGCCTTCAAATTTCTGCAGGGCAGTCTTCAAAACATTTTTTGAAGCGATGTCCAAATGGTTGGTGGGCTCATCCATCACCAACACATTAAAAGGCTGCAGCAGCATTTTACACAGGGCCAGACGGTTTTTTTCGCCTCCCGACAAAACCTTTACTTTTTTCTCCACCTCATCCCCCCTGAACAAAAAAGAACCGAGCATATCCCGAACCTTGGCCCGGTTGCTGTCATTGGCCGCATCCTCCATGGTTTGCAAGAGGGTAATCTCGCCATTTAAATATTCCGACTGATTTTGTGCAAAATAGCCGATCTTGACATTATGCCCCAGTTTCATCATCCCCTCATGTTCCAGTTCACCCACTATGATCTTTGCCAGCGTTGATTTTCCCTGACCGTTCTGGCCCACAAAGGCTATTCTGTCATCCCGGTCTATGAGCAGGTTTATATTGTCCAAAACAAGATTGGCCCCATACCGCTTGGATAAGTTTTCGATCTCAAGCACCACCCGGCCCGGGGTAATCGCCATCGGGAACCTGATGTTCATGACTGCATTATCTTCTGCATCCACTTCAATTCTTTCCACCCTGTTCAGCTTTTTGATCAGTGATTGGGCCATGGAAGCTTTATTTGCCTTGGCCCGGAACTTATCGATCAGTTGCTCGGTTTGTTTTATTTCCTTCTCCTGGTTTTTTTGTGCCTGCAATTGTTTTTCCCTGATCTCTTTTCGAAGGATCAGATATTCTGAATACGGTTTTTTGTAATCATAAATATTGCCCATAGATATTTCAATGGTTCTGTTGGTCACATTATCCAGAAACATCTTGTCGTGTGAAACCAAAAGAACGGCACCTGAAAATCCTTTCAAAAAATTTTCAAACCAGATGATGGATTCAATATCCAAGTGGTTTGTAGGCTCATCGAGCAAGAGGATATCATGGTTCTGCAGCAACAATTTTGCAAGTTCTATACGCATCCTCCAACCACCTGAAAAGGTGTCGGTCTTCCGGTTAAAATCTCCGGGTTTAAATCCCAGACCGAGCAATATTTTTTCCGTATCACCCTGGTAATTATATCCTCCCAATAGCTCATACCTGTGGGACAGGGTATCGAGGTCGTGGATCAGGTTGTGGTAATATTCGCTTTCATAATCAGTTCTTTCGGCCAGTTCATAGTTCACCTGATTCAGTTTTGATTCGATCTCCCGGATTTCGGTGAAAGCTTCATAGGCCTCTTCGAGTACCGTTCTGCCAATGACAAAATCGATATCCTGTTTTAAAAATCCGATGCTCAGGCTTTTCTCCATGGCCAAACTACCGCGGTCATATTCCTGCTCTCCGGCCAGTATCTTCAGCAAAGTAGACTTTCCCGCCCCGTTCTTACCAACAAGTCCAACCCTGTCGCCCGCATTCAGCTTAAAAGTAATGCTTGAGAAAAGATCTTCACCGGCAAAAGAAATTGTTAAATCATGAATATTCAGCATAATAAAAGTTTAAACCATTTAAAATTTTAACTTTGCAAAAGTAATACAAATAATAGCTTATCGGTGTTTAAAAAAGGGACCAAACTTTACAGTATTTTCAAAAACAAATGTCCGCGTTGTCAGGAAGGTGATTTCTTTGTCAGCAAAAACCCTTATTCAATTAAACAGCCACTCAAAATTCACGAAACCTGTTCTCATTGCAAACTCAAATACATGATAGAACCCTCATTTTTTTACGGGGCCATGTATGTGTCCTACGCTTTAACGGTGGCGATCTCGATCATTACTTTTGTGGTTCTGAATTTTTTTGGCCTGTCGCTTCTGCCGGTCTTTATTGCCATTATTGCAGTACTGGTACTTTGTACCCCGCTCACATTGCGTTTGTCAAGACTGATCTACATCAATATTTTTGTGCACTATAAGCAAGCCGGGAATATTTCCTGAACCTTTTGATATCTGTTTCCCCGGGTAGGGAAACTCCATTTTCAATATACGCATATAATTTCTGGGCCATCAGCGGAGCCAGCATGACACCTCTGGTTCCCATGCCGTTAAAAATGTAGAAGTTTTTATGGATCGGGTGCTCGCCGAGCAGGGGCCTCCGGTCTTTAACGGTTGGCCGCATGCCTGCATAATGACCTGTTACCTCGTAAGGCGTATCCAAAAACTCATTCAGGTTGTTTATCAGTTCCTCTCTGCCCTCAGCAGTAGGTTCACTGTCTTTGATATCTTTATTAAAAGTGGCGCCAACCTTGTACAGATCATCTCCAAGTGGCAACAGGAATACGGAGGATTTTATCATACTTTCCAGCTTCAGTTCAGGAGCATAGATGTCAAGTACCTCACCCTTCAACCCCTGAAGCGGAAGAAAATTGAAATAGGGGTTCACTTGTAATCCATATCCTTCACAAAAAATGAGGTGTTTTACTTCATAATCATCATAAAAAATTCTATTGTCTTTTTCAATGAGTTCATCGTAATGAAATTCTTTCTTTTGCAAAGTGCCCTCAGCATTTAATTTATTTCTGTAATCGGCTATCAGGACTCCTATTTCAACCTTTCCCGCCTTTTGAATTTTGCCAAAACCGAGTGGTGCCTTGATATGCGTGATGGTATTTGGAAATACTTCGGGAACCATAAATTCTGACAGTGTGGGATGATCTGCACAGGCAAACCAGTTGTTCTGTTCCTCAACAGATTTAAATATGCGGAGTATGTCAATAGGAAAATCATATTGCTTTCCAAATGTCTGCTCCAGGTCCTTATAAAACGGAAGTGCGTAGTCCAGCTGTTCTTTTGTGTTCCAGACAGGGGTAAATCTTTTTAAAACTACCGGATTATAAAGGCCTCCTGCCACGAGGGAGGAATTCTGAGACCGGTTCTCATACACCACAAATGATCTGTCAAACCGCCTCAGTTGTTCAATAAAGGTCATGCCTGCAATCCCCAGCCCGACGACAAGAAAATCTACTTTCATGGTACAAAAATAAAAAAACTCCTGCGGTAAACAGGAGTTTTTATTCTCAATTAAATCATGGACCTAATAATTCCACATATCCAATTCTTTATCTCTGATATTTTCTTTCAGGGTTTCAGATTCCAAAACCTGGAAGAGTGAATTTCCTTTAATATATTCAGCCACATCGCGGTTGCCATAAATATTTTCTTCACGATAGATGATCGCACTGAACCTTCTTGCATTTAATATATGATCATATGACAAGGGGTATGCTGAATTTTTCTGATTGAAAACTTTCATCTCATAAGTTGTATCTCTCGCTCCCGGATACCAGACCCAGAACAATTCTACAAGTTCATCAGCTCCTCCGCTTTGATCGATGAAATTAACATCCGGTGCAACAGGTGCAATTCCCAGCAAACGATACTTAAGTTCACCCTGACGCTTGTCAAAATACCAGACACCTTTTATTCTAAAGCCAGCGATATCGGCACTTGTAATATCGCGTTTGTCTATGTATTCATCGGTCAGCACTTCACCGGCATTTAACCTTTCAATACCTGCATCAGAAGTATCAACTCTTGACAACCTGGCCTGAATGTCTTTCATGGTCAGTTTATCTTCAAAATAAGAGTCATCGTAAACATCGATTACTTCACCTGTTTTAATTCCTCTTAACAAGGTATCGAACAAGGATCTTCTCGTTGAACTAATATTGCTTGTATCTACCGGGTAGTAATACGGCATATTGATCTTCTCGTTCAAATCCACAAATTCCCATACAACCTTTGACCAAAGTATATCTCTGTCGTCAATGTATCCGTAAGGAAGTGGTCTGTCATTATCAGCAGCCAGCTGTTCCGGTGTTTTCATCCCGACTTGCTCAGGGATTTTCGCATTCAGTAAATTGGCCTGGGCATTTACATACCCTGCTGATAATAAAGAAATTGCTAATACTAAACCTTTTAATTTCATCATTATTTGTATTAATTAGTTATTTCAATATTTACAGGCGATGCATTTTTCAAATAATATCCTGTATTGCTCGACAAGCTCTGTTTAAGATCGAATACAACAACCACGTCGCCTGGTCTTGCTCTTTCCAATACCCTTATTGCCGCTGCATCAAACTTGCTTCCTTTTACAACCACGGTTGGTTGACCCGGAACTTTAACACTAAACCCGCTGGTATTAATTGTAAGGTCAAATACGAAGTCAGGTAATACAGAACTGATCGTTGCTTTTTGCAAGGTGCTTTTTGGCATTTTGATCATACCGTACTCACCCCTTACTGCTGCAACCGGTGCAGGGATATCTTTAATCCTGAATATCTGACCTGAAGATACAGCTGTGCCGTCAGGTAGTTTCCCGTTAACAGTAATTTTGACTTCATTACCTTTTCCGGGGTTCATCATGTATTTTCCAATACCTGTTACTTTTCTCAAACCGGGTGCTGTAGCATTTACAACGTTATCGGCAACACCGGGAATAGATATGGTAATCGGGTTCTCAACACCGCGGTACACCACATTCATCTTGTCAGCAGAAATAACCGCTGCATTGGGTTTAGGTACCACATTGTAAACTGTTTCAATCGGAATCTCTACCGGCTTACCGTTCTCCATAAAGATAAACTTCCCTTTGATCTCATTTTCCCCAACATTACCGGCCGGGAAATCAAGTACAGCTCCTCCGTTTTTGATATTGGTAATTTCTCTGCCGTTTACAATAACCTTCTCCGGTTTTAAAGTACCGTCATACCTTCCGAGAACAATAGTTCCTTTGAAGTTTTCCCCCTGTAAGGTGGCTGGTGTATTGGGTATCAGGATGGTCTGGTAATTCGTCATAGAAACATCACTCGACATCTGGCCTTTCAGCATAGCTCCAAGCACTTCAGATTCAGTAGCTTTAATATCCGCCTGAATTTGAGTCAGTTTGGTCAAAGAAGCGATCAGCGGGAAACCTTTGTAGTTATAATCCAGCCAGAACCGCTCTTTTCCATCTCTGTCCACTACCTTCGCTGTGGCAAATCTATTGGTAGCATCTGTAGCTACGTTTTTGTATTCTTTACCTAAGATGGCTCCAACCTGGGAAGTATAATTGTTTATATTATCCAAAAATGCCTGCCCATCCGGTTTGTAGTCGCCGTCATTACCTTTAAAAAACTTGTCGTCCAGAAATTTACCTTTATCCATGGTTTCATAATCCGTTGGATCTTTCACGGTAGCTTTCATCTCGTTTTTCAGATTCTCAATATAATTGTAGTAATCATCCGACAATTTTTTGATCTTTTCAGCCTTGTCCTTTTCGTCTGTATATTTTTCAGACTGCTCCACGGCTTTTAATCTGAGGTCCTCGTAGGAAAGGTTATTTCTATTGGTTGCTGCCTCTGTTGCCGAAACCAGTTTCTGGTCCATTAATCCAAAGGCTTGTAAGACCTCCTTTGACATGTTCATTGCTAACATCGCTATGAAAACAAGGTACATAAGGTTGATCATCTTCTGCCTTGGTGATAATTTGCCTGCTGCCATTCTTAATTATTTAAGGGTTAATAATTTGATTATATCCTAGTTAGTGTCTAGGATTTGACATAGCAGACAACATACCTCCATAAACACCATTCAGTGAAGATAAATTGATGGCTAATGACTCCATTTGTTCTTTCAGTTTTTTTGCATGTGCAACAGTTTCATCATTGAGTTCAGTCTGAACCTGAGCGTGCTCATATTGTATTTTGTACAAACTATTCAATGATTCCATATGACTCGCTGCCAGGGCCAACTGGTCAGCATAACGCGAAGTAGCAGTAATAGAATCTGCGGCAGGCTTGATATTATCTGCAGCCCCTGCAAAACTTTCAATGCTTGCAGCCAGTCTCGACATTTTTTGAGCGTCCAGGTTGGCTTCTTTTAACATATTGTCCAGTTTTTGTGACAACAATCCTTCGGGTTCCTGTTCTATAAGGCCAGTACTTCTTCCGTTGGATTCTCCACCGGCCAATTCG
>JBFYPZ010000011.1:0-27232 GCA_041303035.1 Flavobacteriaceae bacterium | reverse complement strand
CTGCCGCTAGCGTTCATCCTGAGCCAGGATCAAACTCTTCATCGTGAATGTTGTTCTCAATAAAGGTCTCAAAAAAAATCTCAAGAGTGGATATTATCCTCTCATGCGACTCTACTCAATTTTACGCTGTCAATCTTTTCAATCTTTCAATGAACTTATCTCTTAACCCTCCATCCTTTCATAACCCATCTCCATAACCCCGGAAAGCGGGTGCAAATGTAATACTTCTTTTTCTATCTCACAATACCTTTTTGAAAAAAAATTATATCCTCCTAAAAAAACAATATTGCGTGTAAATGTAAAAGAACGAATCGCTTTTCGAACAGCTGTTATTACCGTTTTTTAGCGGCTGCAAATGTAAAGTGATTTTTTAATTTGGCAATACCATTGAAGTGGTTTTTTTAACAAATTTTCGAATGATTCTCTAAAACACCTTGTATCAGCTGATTAAAATTCAAAAAAAAGACACTTTTTTTTGAATACAACAGGCAAATTATAAAATATTGGAAATTCATATCTGAAATTCGACCTCAGAGGATATAAAAAAAAGATCCAACTGTTACAGTGAACACTGACTAACTGAATAAAAAAAGAGTGAATCTTCAGGGAATTCACTCTTTATATTGAACTAAAATATTAATGAAATGATTAAAAGCGACAGTCAGTTAAACTTAAAAAGAATATTTAATCCTTTTTTTCTTTCATTTTATGTTTCATCTTTTTGTGTTTGAGCACCTCAGCTTCTATATAAAATATAATTTCTTCTGCGAGATTCGTCAACAAACTGCTGGAACGAATGACCCTGGCACAAATCGAATAGAGCATCAACAATTCTTCCGCCCTGGCATTCTTTGAGTTGATCTCTGCCTGAAAACTGATGATGGCCATTTTGTAAATTTTATTGAGCTCCTTATCCATCATAAATATATGACGCGCCAGACTCGTGTCTTTCTTTTCAAAAGCATCTATTACATTGTCGAACATAACCATTGTCATATCATGCATTTCCCGGTAATAAAACGCTTTGATGTATTCTTCGGAAAAAGGTTTTTCCTGAAAATCAACGACTGCCCTGGCTGTAAATTCAGCATGATCTCCCAAACGCTCCAGCTCGGCAATTGATCTTGAGGTTGACAGGACAAACCTGAGCTCCGTTGCTACGGGCTGAAATAAGGCAATGGTATTTTCACACTCCTTTTCCAAATTTATTTCAAAAGCGTTGACGCGTGCCTCTTTTCGCAGTATTTCTTCGGCCAGTTCAGCATCATTATTAAACAAAGAATCCGCTGCATGTTCCAACTGGCCTTTGACCAATTCCATCATTTCAACAAAAGTTGTGCGGATATATTCCAATTGATACGTAAGGTGACTCATTTTTAATGTATTTTAAAGATTTTATCCAAAATGCCCGCTTATATAATTCTCAGTACGCATATTTTTCGGGCTTGTAAATATTTGTTCTGTTTTACCTGACTCAATCACTTCTCCCAGATAAAAGAAGGCAGTATGATCACTGATCCTCGCTGCCTGCTGCATATTGTGGGTAACAATAACGATGGTATATTTTTCCTTGAGTTCGAAAATCAGATCTTCTATTTTACTCGTAGAAATCGGATCCAAGGCTGATGTTGGCTCATCCATCAAAATGACAGAGGGCTCAACAGCCAGGGTTCTGGCAATGCACAAGCGCTGTTGCTGTCCCCCCGACAAGGCATAGGCATTTTTCTTGAGGCTGTCTTTTACCTCATCCCATAAAACAACCTGTTGCAGGGATTTTACGGCTCTTTCTTCCAGGAAATGTTTATCATTGATTCCCTGTATTTTCAAGCCATAAACAACATTCTCATAAATACTCTTCGGAAAAGGATTCGGTTTTTGAAACACCATACCTACCTGCTTCCTCAAAAGTTCTATGTTCGTCGACTTATCATATATGTCCTTGTTATCTATCAGAATCTTTCCTTCTATCCTAAAATCCTCAATATAATCATTCATCCGGTTGAAAGTCCGGAGCAGTGTGGATTTACCACAACCTGACGGACCGATAAAGGCCATCACTGTATTTGGCTTGATCTTTAAATTGATATTTTTGAGTGCCTGGAAATTACCGTAAAACACGTTGAGATCATCTGTCTTGATCTTATTCTTAATTCTTTCCTCGGAATCGGTAAGCAGGTCGGTTTCGATTTGATTGTCCATTGATTAGTTGTATTTGTTCTGGTATTTATTCCTTAAATAAATAGCGATGAAATTCATTAAAAAAGTAATGAGCAGCAAGATGATGATTCCGGCAGCAGCTGTGATCACGAATCCTGGCTGCGGACGCGAGATCCAGTTGAATATTTGAATAGGCAAAACTGAAAATTCATCCATCGGCGAGGTGGGGACAAAGGATATATAGGCCAGAGCGCCCACAACGATCAGTGGTGCAGCTTCTCCAACTGCCCTCGACATAGCCAGGATAACTCCGGTCATGATCCCTCCAAAGGAAGCCGGGAGGACCTGATACCAGATCGTTTGCCATTTTGATGCGCCCATGGCATAGGAAGCGTCTTTAATCGATTGGGGAACCGCTTTGATCGCTTCCCTGGTAGAAACAATAATAATAGGTAAAATCAGCAGAGACAGTGTAAAAGATCCTGCGAGCAGGTTACCTCCCAAACCCATAACCCTTGAAAATATCTGTAAACCGAGCAAGCCGTATATAATGGACGGGACGCCGGCTAAATTGGAAATATTGATCTCTAATATATTCGCAAACCACCCTTTTTTTAAGTACTCTTCCAAATAAATGGCAGCTGCCACACCCAGTGGAAAGGCAAACAATGTAGTTAAAAAGAGGATCCATAAAGTACCCATCAATGCTGTATAGATACCTGCTTTATGAGGAAATCTGGAAGGCAGCGAAGTAAAAAAATCAAGGTTGATCCTTCCCAATCCTATAGACAGGATATATCCTATAAAAAGCCCCAGCAGAATCAATCCGATCAGGGTACTAAAGAAACCCCAACCATAAAAGAACGTATCGATCAGCTTATTTTTCTTATTGCTATTCATATTTTTCCCGGTATTTTTTTCTCAGCCTGAAACTGATGTTGTTCAATAAAAATGTAAAGGCAAAAAGTGTGATACCAGCCACAAAGATGGTTTGGTACTCAAGGGAATTATGCGGGACATCTCCTAAACTAACCTGTACAATATAAGCGGAAATAGTTTCAACCGGAACCAGCGGGTTGAGGGTAAGGCGGGGTTGTTGTCCTGCAGCAATGGCCACGATCATGGTTTCTCCAATGGCTCTGGAAATAGCCAGTATGACGGAAACGATAATTCCTGAACTCGCTGCCGGAATGGTTACTTTGAAAACTGTTTGAAACCGGGTTGCTCCCATGGCATACGAGGCTTCCCTCAGGCTTTTTGGCACCGCGAAAAGGGCGTCCTCACTCAGGGAAGAAATAAAGGGGATGATCATGATACCCATGACCAGGCCGGCGGATAAGGAATTAAATCCGGCAAGTCCGGGAATAAAGGACTGCAAAAACGGTGTTACGATTACCAGAGCAAAAAAACCGTAAATAACTGTTGGAACCGCTGCAAGCAATTCCAGCAGGGGTTTAAATATTTTTCTGGTATTCTTGTGGGCGTATTCATTTAAAAAGATGGCGATGCTCAAGCCAAGGGGTAAAGCCAGTACAATGGCAACCAGCGAAGTGATAAAAGTTCCGCTTAACAGGGGCAATATTCCAAAATGTTTATCATCAAATAAGGGTGTCCATTGGGTATCGGTAAGAAAATCAAAAATGGAAACATCCCGAAAAAAATCAACGGCCTCAACCAATAAAATACCCAAAATGGAAACTGTTGTCAATACCGTAGCCAGAGCGCTCAGCATCAAACCTTTTTCAATAGACTTTTCAATTAATTTTCCCAAAATGCCGTGAATTGATTTGCTACACCATAAATATATTACATCTCTTTGAAAAACCAAAACCTGCCCTATTATTTGAAATAAGGCAAGCTAAGTTCTTTACAAAACCTTTGGATAATCCAAATGCTTATTTTGTTGTGGCAGGCCCCGATGCAAAAGCTGAAAACTTATTCTTTTGTTCCGTGTAAGTTGCATCAGGCATTGGAACATACCCCACTTCAGCAGCAATATCTTTCGCTATGTCCAGATAAAAATTTACAAACTCAACCACTTCAGGTCTCTTGGCGGAAGCCTTGCTTACATATATAAAAACCGGTCTGGAAAGCGGTGCATACGCATTGCTGATCACGGCCTCCCTGGTCGGCATAACCGCACCGGCACCATTATCAACGGGCACGAGCTTCAGAGATTCCTTATTTTCTTCATAGTAAGCCAGGCCAAAAAATCCCAAAGCCAGTTCATCACCTTTTATACCCTGAACCAATACATTGTCATCCTCACTGGCTGTAAAATCACCCCTGCTTGAGCCGCTTTTTCCAACAATAGCCTCAGTGAAATAGTCATAGGTTCCCGACGCCGTTCCGGCACCAAACAGATGGATCTCTTTATCAGGCCATTCGGGTCTGATCTGATTCCATTTCAATATTTTTCCCTGCGCTTCCGGTTCCCACAAACGCTTTAATTCTTCTACCTTAATATCCTTTATCCAGTCGTTTTTAGGGTTTACAACAATTACGATCCCGTCAAATGCCACATCCAGGCCAATAAAATCGATCTGATTCGCTTTACAGTCCTGTGCTTCTGCATCTTTTATGAGTCTTGAAGCATTTGAAATATCTGTTTCTCCCCTGCCAAACTTTTTAAAGCCACCACCGGTACCAGATACGCCTATTGTCACCTGTACCTTGGGAAACTCATTTTGAAATTCTTCCGCCACAGCTTCAGTTATAGGGTAAACCGTACTGGAACCATCAATTTTAATACTTCCGCCTAAATTGGCCGCATCTGTATTGCTTTCATTTTTAGACTCCCCTTTAGATCCGCAGGAAACTGCAAAAACTACAGCTAAAAGTAGTAATAGAACTTTTTTTATTTTTTTCATTTGATTGTTTTTAATTGTTTTTTATTTCTCCTAATCGGGCCGTTATTAACCAAATAGCAAGGGTTCATTTCATAATTTCACCAAGCGCATTAATTAATGCGCTGCAAATTTATTGCATATTCAAGAAAGCAATGTTACCTAATTGTTAACATTCCCACATTCATATAAATACCTGGTACGCAATTACCTCCTGCTTGGGCCCCCGTCCCTAGGGTATCAATGTACTAAAATTATTAAAAATAATGTTTTGTGAAGTAAATATTGGCAATAAATATTCTTTAAAAATGAAAATCGGATACTTGTTGTGAGAAATTGCGATATTTTTCAGTAACCTATCTTTTATTCAAAAAAAAATAGGAATTTTGCAGCTTTCAAATCTAATCCTATGATCAAAATAACATTACCGGACGGAAGTATCAAAGCGTATGAGAAAGGAATTACTCCAATGGATGTCGCAAAGAGCATCAGTGAAGGATTGGCAAGAAATGTCATCTCAGCGAAATTCAATGAGGAAGTTATAGAAACGAAGACTCCGCTTACAAGCGATGGAAATCTGGTACTTTTTACCTGGGATAACAAAGAAGGAAAGAAGGCCTTTTGGCATTCATCTGCTCATATTCTGGCTCAGGCCATTCTTTTTTATTACCCGAATGCCAAACTCACCATCGGCCCTGCCATAGACAATGGTTTTTATTATGATATCGATTTTGAAGAAGTAAGCATTTCTGAAAATGATTTCAAAAAAATTGAGGACAAAATGCTCGATTTTTCGCGTCAGAAATTCGAATTCAGCATGCGCTCGGTTTCAAAGGCAGATGCGCTGGCCTATTACCATAAATCGAACAATGTGTATAAGGTTGAATTGATCGAAAATCTTCAGGACGGCGATATTACCTTTTGCGACCACAGCGACTTTACCGACCTGTGCCGTGGCGGACACATACCCAATACAGGGATCATAAAAGCAGTAAAAATTTTGAGTGCAGCAGGAGCCTACTGGAGGGGTAATGAAAAGAACAAACAACTTACCAGGGTATACGGGATCTCATTCCCAAAACAAAAAGACCTGACAGATTATCTGGAATTGCTGGAAGAAGCTAAAAAAAGAGACCACCGCAAACTCGGAAAAGAAATGGAACTTTTCGCATTTTCAGCAAAAGTGGGGCAGGGACTTCCCTTGTGGCTTCCAAAAGGAGCCGCACTCAGGGAACGTCTTGAAAATTTCTTAAAGAAAGCCCAGAAAAAAGCGGGATATGAAATGGTGGTCACCCCGCATATCGGACAAAAAGAACTCTATGTTACTTCTGGTCATTACGCAAAATACGGGGCAGACAGCTTTCAGCCGATCCATACCCCCAGAGAGGATGAAGAGTTTTTGTTAAAACCCATGAATTGTCCGCATCACTGCGAAATATACAACAACAAACCTTATTCCTACAAAGAACTCCCCAAACGTTTTGCCGAATTCGGAACGGTTTACCGTTACGAACAAACCGGGGAACTGCATGGTTTGACCAGGGTGAGGGGATTTACCCAGGACGATGCCCATATTTTTTGTACCCCTGAGCAGCTGGTCGATGAGTTTAAGGCAGTAATCGACCTGGTACTTTATGTTTTCAATGCACTCGGCTTTGAAAATTTCACAACCCAGATCTCCCTGCGTGATCAAAACAACAGGGAAAAATATATAGGAAGCGACGAAAACTGGGAAAAAGCAGAACGAGCGATCATTGAAGCGAGCAAAGAAAAGAACCTTGTTACTACTATAGAATACGGTGAGGCAGCCTTTTATGGCCCCAAACTGGACTTTATGGTAAAGGATGTCCTCGGCAGGTCATGGCAGTTGGGAACGATACAGGTGGACTACAACCTCCCTGAACGATTTGACCTGACTTATAAAGGCGCCGACAACCAATTACACCGTCCGGTTATGATACACCGCGCGCCTTTTGGTTCCATGGAACGATTTATAGCCATACTTATTGAGCATACAGGAGGTAATTTTCCGCTTTGGCTTGCTCCGGAACAGGCTATTATATTGCCTATTAGCGACAAATATCAAAATTATGGCGAAAAAGTTTTAAATTTGTTGGAAAATTCCGAAATTCGCGCCCTCGTTGACAATAGAAATGAAAAGATCGGCAGAAAGATCCGGGATGCCGAATTGAGCAAGATACCTTTCATGTTGATTATCGGCGAAAATGAAGCGAATGATCTTACGGTTTCCGTAAGAAAACATGGAAAAGGAGATTTGGGAACCTATACGATCGAACAATTTGCAAAGCTTGTTCAGACCGAGATTAATGAAAGTTTAAAAGAATTTTAAGTTAACGATTCCGGTGATACCGGATAAAAAATAGAAGCATATCGCAATATATAGAGGCAAGGGAACAAGAACCTTGAGAGTGATAAAAGAGGATAAACATAGAATTAACGAGAAAATTCGTGTCCCTGAAGTTCGTCTGGTCGGAGACAACGTAGAGATTGGCGTATACCCAATCGCCAAAGCGTTGGAACTGGCTCAGGAGCAGGTAATGGATTTGGTGGAGATCTCACCAAATGCAGATCCTCCTGTTTGTAAAATTATCGATTACAAAAAATTCCTTTACGAACAGAAAAAAAGAGAGAAAGTGCTCAAGGCGAAAACCACCAAGGTGGTGGTGAAAGAGATCAGATTTGGCCCGAATACAGATGACCACGATTACGATTTCAAGAAAAAGCATGCGATCAAATTTCTCGAAAGCGGTGCCAAATTAAAGGCTTTTGTGTTCTTCAAAGGCCGTTCAATTGTCTATCAGGATCAGGGTCAGATCCTGTTGTTGAAATTGGCGCAGGATGTGGAAGATTATGGAATTGTTGAGCAAATGCCCAAACTGGAAGGAAAAAGGATGATCATGCTGATGGCTCCAAAAAAGAAAAAATAGTTAGAAAAAATTATAAGCAAGTAAATTTTAAATAAGGAAGACAGATGCCTAAATTGAAGACAAAATCTGGTGCCAAAAAACGTTTTAAGCTGACCGGCACCGGTAAAATTAAGAGAAAGCACGCTTTCAAAAGTCACATTCTGACCAAGAAAAGCAAAAAACGCAAATTGAAACTCACCCATTCAACCCTGGTTCATCGAACGGACCTTACGAGTGTGAGAGAACAATTAGCAATGAGATAAATTTTATTTATCAGGTAATTCATATTAACCCTGTGTCAGAGCCCATTCAAATGATCTAAAAATCTGCCTGATACAAAAAAAAATAAAAAGTATGCCAAGATCAGTAAATTCGGTAGCTAAAAAAGCCCGTAAAAAGAAAATTTTAAAACTCGCCAAAGGTTACTTTGGACGACGCAAGAATGTTTATACAGTAGCAAAAAATGCTGTTGAAAAAGCATTATCCTATTCATACCGCGACAGGAAAAACAACAAGAGAAATTTCCGTGGTTTATGGATACAACGTATCAATGCAGGTGCCAGGTTGAACGGAATCTCCTATTCTCAACTGATGGGTAAGTTAAAATCCAATAACATTGATTTGAACAGAAAAGTTCTCGCAGATTTGGCGATGAACAACCCGGAAGCTTTTAAAGCAGTAGTTGAAAAAGTAAAATAAATAATATAATTTCTTGCTTATAAAAAAACCCGGGCGATAACCCGGGTTTTTTATTTATAAGAACTCATTTGATTCCTTGAGTTTTTCAGAATTTTCAGCCAGCTTTAATTCTCCTATGATCCTGTCCAGATCGCCATTGATCACACTGCTCAGATCATAGATCGTCAAACCGATTCTGTGCTCCGTTACCCTGCCCTGCGGGTAGTTGTAGGTTCTGATCTTGGCCGACCTGTCGCCACTGGCAACCAGTGTTTTCCTTTGGGCCGCATCCTCATCCAGTTTTTTCTGCAGTTCCTGCTCGTACAAGCGTGATCTGAGCACCTTTAAAGCCTTATCCTTATTCTTGTGTTGAGATTTCTGATCCTGGCACTGGGTAACCAAACCGGTGGGGATATGGGTTAACCTCACGGCGGAATAGGTCGTATTTACCGATTGACCTCCGGGTCCGGAGGCGCAAAAATAATCAATCCTTATATCACTCATTTTCAGATCGACATCAAATTCTTCAGCTTCCGGCAATACCATTACGGTTGCTGCCGAGGTATGCACCCTGCCCTGAGTTTCCGTTTGGGGGACTCTTTGCACACGGTGTACCCCCGATTCAAATTTCATGGTTCCGTAAACCTCTTCGCCGGTTAAACTAAAAATAATTTCCTTAAAACCTCCGGCCGTTCCCTCATTCATGTCGTCCACTTCCAATTTCCAGCCCTTTTCAGCTGCAAATTTCTGGTACATCCTGAACAGATCACCGGCGAAAATACTCGCTTCGTCTCCCCCCGTTCCGGCCCTGATCTCCACGATCACATTTTTCACATCCTGAGGATCTTTTGGAATGAACAGGAATTTCAGTTCCTCTTCCAATACAGGAAAACGCTCCAGTGCTGAATCCAGTTCCATTTTTGCCATTTCAACCATCTCTGCATCCCCGCCCTCGGCAATGATCGCTTTGGCTTCCTCCATATTTTGAATCACAGTTGTGTATTCCCTGCCTTTTTCCAGAATTGTACCCAGATCCTTGTATTCTTTGTTCAGCTTTACATACCGCTCCTGGTCTGCCAAAACATCAGGCTGAATGATCAGGTCTGCGATCTCATCAAAACGCTGTTTTACAAATTTTAATTTCTCTACCATACCCTTCAAATTGGAGTGCAAATTTACATTATTTTTACGAGTTGAAAAACTCCCTGATTTCAGGTAAAAATCCTTTTGAAAACATTACTTCTTTTTGTAAAATTCAATACCTTTGCAACAAAACTAAATTTAAACCCTTTATTATGAAAAAATTATATTTCTCAATTGCCCTGGCTTCTCTGCTATTATCAAGCTGCGGTGATAAAAAAGAAACAGAAGTTCAAAAAGAAGTAGTTGCACCTGTTGAAGCTGTTCAGGAAGTAAAATCTGATGTTCAGGTTGCCGAGGACCAGCTTGCCCTGGGAGAAAGATTATTTACCGAGAAAACCTGTGTTTCCTGCCATCAGGTGGATACCAAGGTAATTGGTCCGTCCATAAAAGACATTGTAAGAATCTACGACGAGAAAAATGGTAATATAGTTCAGTTCTTAAAAGGAAATTCACCTGCGATTGTTGATACAGATCCGGGACAGGTTGCCATCATGAAAGCAAACCTTGACGGTTTTGTTAAAGACTTGACTCCCGAGGAATTACAGGCCCTGGCAGCTTATATGAGAAGCAAAAAATAATTGATCCAATATATTTGATAATAAAAAAGGGCTTGTAAAAATTACAGGCCCTTTTTTATTTGGACTAATCTGCTTATAAAACCCCCAGATCGAGCATAGAGTCAGCGACTTTAATAAACCCTGCAATATTAGCTCCTTTTACATAATTGATGTATCCGTCTTCCTGGGTACCGTATTTCAAACAGGCCGTGTGTATGGACAGCATGATCTGGTGTAATTTTGCATCCACTTCATCTTTTGTCCAGTTCAATTTCATGGCATTCTGCGACATCTCCAGACCTGAAACTGCTACTCCGCCTGCATTTACGGCCTTACCCGGTGCATACAGTACCTTGTTCTTTTGAAATAAATGGATGGCTTCAGGTGTACAACCCATATTGGAAACCTCGGCAACATACTTCGCTCCATTGGCAATCAGTTTCTTTGCATCCTCTTCATTCAGTTCGTTTTGAGTTGCACTAGGCATGGCTATATCACAAGGAACTCCCCAGGGTTTTTCACCGGGATAGAATTTGGCATCAGGAAACTCTTCGGCATAGGGCGAAACGATGTCATTATTTGAAGCCCTCAGGGCAAGCAAATATTCGATCTTGTCTGCATCCAGTCCCTTTTGGTCATGTATATAACCATCAGGTCCTGAAATCGTTACTACCCTTCCCCCGAGTTCTGTTACCTTCAGGGCCACGCCCCAGGTCACATTGCCAAAGCCGGATAACGTTACCGTTTTTCCTTTAAAAGTATCTTTCCTAGTGGCCAGCATCTGCTGGGTGAAATAAGTTCCGCCAAAGCCTGTGGCCTCAGGTCTGATCAAACTGCCACCCCAGTTCAGTCCTTTACCGGTGAGCACGCCTGTATTTTCACTTTTCAATTTTTTGTACATACCGTATAAATAACCGATCTCTCTTCCACCAACCCCAATGTCTCCGGCTGGCACATCAGTATCCGGCCCGATCAGGCGCCATAACTCCAGCATAAAGGCCTGGCAAAAACGCATGATCTCTGCATCTGACTTTCCTTTTGGATTAAAGTCAGATCCTCCCTTACCACCACCCATAGGTAAAGTGGTGAGTGCATTCTTAAAGATCTGTTCAAAGCCCAGGAACTTGAGTATGCTTAAATTAACACTCGGGTGAAACCGCAGACCTCCTTTATAGGGCCCGATGGCATTGTTATACTGTACCCTGTGCCCTAAATTTACATGCACCTGTCCTTCATCATCTACCCATGAAACCCTGAAAGTTAAAATCCGGTCGGGTTCAACCAGGCGTTCGATGATCTTTGCGGCTTCATATTGCGGATTTTCATTATAAACCCCTTCAATAGATTCCAGAACTTCATGAACCGCCTGCAAATATTCTTTTTCCCCGGGATGCTTGGTCTCCAGATTTGTCAATATAGTCTTTACATTCATAACATTGTATTTAAAAAGTGATAAAAAAAATCATACACAAAATTACTGATATTAATTTCAATTTGCACTAAAAATGAATTCTAAATTTTTTACTATTTATCATATTTTTACCTATATTTTACCAATTCAAAATTTTTGGCTCATATAATACGCCTTTTCTTGCTTTTTATGCAATATATTAAACCAATCCTTCCGGCGGCAGTTCTTCGAGAAATTTTTGGTCTGTAACGGTGTCTGCGATGGTGTATCCTTCCTTGAAGATGGCTGCCTTATTTTCCTTGCCTTCGATGATGATGGTGAGCGGCTCATCAAAACAGATATGCCTCAAATAAGTATCTTCATAAACCGCTTCCTGCCTGTTGAGATAGTCTACATCAAAATAACCATCATTCAGATACGGGTTGATGGTAAGATAACCTACCTGAAACGAGGTGAGATTCTGAAAGAAGTGCGTGCCCTGACTCGGATCGATTCTGTAATCCTTTAAACCCGATTCAACGATGATCTTGGCAGAGGAGATCTGGGGCCAGATCACCGGTATACCCAGCCAGCTGTCGCTGGAACCCCAGCGGCCCGGACCAACTAAAATATAGGGCTTCTCTTTTTCAATAAATTTTTTGTTCAGCTGTTCCACAGCAGCAGCGATCTGCCTGGTGTTGGCAGAATTAAAGGTCTCGGGCTTTACATATACAAAATCCCTGATATTGCCATAATTGCCATTTCCCAATGCCGATTCGGAATAAATGATGGTGTCTTCCAGTTTGAATTTCTCGGGAAGTTTGGTCAGCGATATGTTGCTCTCAACAATAGGCCTGATCTGCAAAAAACTGAATTCCTTCGGTTCGCCGGCCGGCACATCAAGATTTACAGCAAACTCCATTTCAATGGGACTGCGCATTTCGCGCTGTCCAACCCGCAAAAGTTCCTGTAAAATTTCGGCCAGCGGAAAGGTATTGTATTTTAAAATGTTATCAAAGGTAATTACCCTTATGCCCTCATGCATTACTCCCGGCCTGATGGTATTGTTCTGCAGGTCATAGGTTGAGGCAATAAATTTCAGTGACCCGTGCTTTTCTGCATTCCTGATTGACAATTTCTTCTTGTTAATATCTTCTCTTAAAGATATCTCAAAACTTCCGGGATCCATATCCAGGGCAAAAAAATGTTGCTGCGTATCTCTCTGGGCAGATCCCGGGGTTGACAACTGGAGCACTTTTTTGGGATGGTAAGGACAAAAACGCAAGGATTGACCACCACCGACGATAATTTCACCCAAACCCATGGCGATATTGGCTATACCTTCGATGGGCAGTTCATTTCCAATAGGATAAAAGTTAATTGATCTCCCTACACCCGAAATGTTCGGGTAATACACATCATTGTATTGTTTGCCGGTTACTTCCTGCAGTATCACAGCCATACGGCTCTCTTCTATGGTATGGTTGGTAACACTCAGATAAGCCTTACTTCCTTCAAAAAACGCGGAGGCCATAACAGATTTTACGGCTTGTGTGACCATTTCAACCATCCTTTCTTTATCGGTATTGGGCACCATATACGTGGAAAAAATCCCCGCAAAAGGCTGGTAATAAGTATCTTCCAGGATGCTCGAAGACCTGATCGCGATGGGCTTTTTGCTTACACTTAAAAAAGCCTTTATATCCTCATAAGCCCATCTGGGCAAGGGTTTTGAAACAAATTTCTCCAGAATTTCCTGATCGCTCCCGCTCTTCGCCACAAATCTGATCAGCTTGTTGGTTTCCATAAACTCATCAAACACATCGATACCCAGCACAACGGTTCGAGGAATGGAGATCTGGATACCTTCATATTTATTAAAGAGCTTATTTCTTTTTAAAAAGGAGTCGATAAAAGCCAGGCCCCTTCCTTTCCCTCCCAGGGAACCATCTCCAATTCTTGAAATTCCTGAATATTCATCATAGGTATTTTTATCAAATTTAGAGATCACTCCCCTTGAACGGAAGATTCGGTACATTTTGATAGACTCAATAATATACTCTCTAACCTGTTCCGCATCCTCAAAATCATCGTATTCAACATTGCTTAACAGGTTGGCCAGCGGAAACAAAGCCCTTGACCGCAACCATTTGGAATACTCGCTTCTCTTTGAATGGTAAGTAATGCATTCTATGGGCACCTCAGCAAGTATCTTTTGCAGGGCGGTGAGGTCTTTGGCCACTGCCAGCACCTTACCCTGGACCGGATCCCAGAACTCAAAATCCCCGAAAGAAAAATATTGATTGATATAAATTTTCAGCTCTTCTTCCAGTGTTTCTGAATACTTGTACAAAAATTTACCTTTCAGTTCCGTAGCAGTTTTTTCATTATTGATATCAGAAGACTGGATCAGAAACGGAAAATAGCGTTCATATCCGCGGACATATTTCAACAAATGAAATCCGGCCTCAGGATCTCTTTTCCCTTCCCTGAAATAATTGACATCCGAAATAACCCCAAGCAGGTTCTCCTTATACTTTTCAAACAATTCCTTGCCTTCTTCAAAATTAATAGCCAGCAATATTTTCGGCCTTCCCCGCATCAGCATCATTTTCCGGTAATCATTCAGGCCTTCTGACATAAATGACCGGGTCTGATTAAAAATAATTTTGTATATGATAGGCAGGTATCTCGAGTAATACTTCATGGAATCTTCCACCAGCAAAATGGCCTTGACCCCAATTTCGTTGATATCCTTTTCAGCATTCATCCTGTCTTCCGTGAGCTTGATGATGGCCAGAAAAATATCTACATTGCCATTCCAGTGAAAGACCAGGTCAATGATGCCGGTTTTTTCCTTTTCGAGCTTGCGCCGAAGCAGGGAGGAATAATGGCTCAGGGCCATAATGGGTATTTTAGGAAAGTCTTCCTTGATCTGTTTCGAGGCCTCAAAGGTCTGGGTGTTACCAATATCCAGCCAGGTAATAATCAGGTCTATCTTATCGTTTTCAAGTATCTTTACAGCTCTTTTGGCCGAATTGGCATGAAAAAAACTTGGCGGGTACCTCAGATTCAAAGCTGTGTATTCATCAAAGATGCGTTCGTCTATCCGGCCGTCCTCTTCCAGCATGTAATAGTCATAATTTGAGCAAATAATCAGAATTTTATTGATCCGCTTCTGCATCAGATTACCAAAAGCCACTTCTTCAAAATCGTACCTTTTGATATCAGGTAATGGTTTTTTCATTTTAAACCCATTTAAATTACAAGGCAATATATTGTTTTTAGCCCTGATTACTTCTGTTTTGCAGCCTTTATTTACACTGTCGCGGCAACAATTTCAAAATATCAGTAACTAATAGGAAAACCCTCTTTTTTGACAATAAAAATACTAAATTTGGGCTTTAAAATTTCAGATAAAATGAAGGATAAATTATTGCGTTTATTTGAAGAAGTTGAAGCCTTTAACGGAAAGACGCTGGAAGAGGTTGAAGCGTACAGAATCAAGCTGCTGGGAAGCAAAGGCATTTTAAAAGACCTTTTTGCCGATTTTAAGCAGGTTGAAGGGCAGGAAAAAAAAGAGATCGGGCAGATGCTGAATGAACTCAGGCAAGCCGCTACCGATAAAATAAACGCACTTAAACAAAATGCAGGCAATCAGTCAGCTGCACAGCAAAGCAAAGAAGACCTCACAAAACCATCAGAACCTTTACCACTGGGTGCCCGCCACCCCATTTCAATAGTAAAAAACCAGATTCTGGAAGTGTTTTCCCGAATCGGATTCACAGTTTCAGAGGGTCCGGAAATAGAAGACGACTGGCATAATTTTACCGCTTTGAATTTATCGGAACACCATCCGGCAAGAGACATGCAGGATACCTTTTTTATTCAGAGAAATCCCGACATGCTGCTGCGAACCCATACATCCTCTGTACAGGTCCGATATATGGAAACCCACCAGCCACCCATAAGAACGGTATCGCCTGGAAGGGTATTCAGAAATGAAGACATTTCTGCCAGAGCGCATTGTATCTTTCACCAGGTGGAAGGGCTTTATATCGACACCGATGTTTCTTTTGCAGACCTGAAACAAACACTCCTGTATTTTACCAAAGAAATGTTCGGAAAATCAAAAATACGCCTGAGGCCATCCTATTTTCCTTTTACAGAACCAAGCGCTGAAGTAGATATTTACTGGGGTTTACAGACCGAAACCGATTACCGGATCACCAAGGGTACGGGCTGGCTTGAAATTATGGGTTGTGGCATGGTGGATCCTCACGTACTTAAAAATGTGGGCATCGATTCAGAAAAATACAGCGGATTTGCCTTTGGCATGGGCATTGAAAGAATCGCCATGCTGCTTTATCAGATACCTGACATTAGAATGTTCTACGAAAATGATTTGCGTTTCCTCGATCAGTTTAAATCTGTCATATAAGAGCGATGGACAGCCTCGGGGATTTTTTATTTGAAAACGGATATCACAGAATAAAGCTTAAAAAGAATCCTACCAACCACTTTGAAATTGTTGTACAAGTTAACAAGGTGAAGGGGAACTTTATTCTGGATACGGGCGCCTCCAATTCCTGTATGGGTTTCGACGGGCAGGAGACCTTCCATCTCAATGCGGAAGCTTCTTCCCATAAAGCCAGTGGTGCCGGACCGACACAAATAGAAACGATGATCGCCAAAAAAAATGTTCTCAGGATCGGAAAATGCCGGCACGAAAAGATCGACCTGGTGCTCATCGACCTCAGTCATATCAATACGGCATTGCAAAGCCAGAATGCCAATCTGATCCATGGCATCATCGGTGCTGATATTTTGCACAGCTGGAAAGCAATCATAGACTATGATAAAAAATATTTATATTTAAAAGACAAATAAAAAATTGGATATGGCATCTGATAACCGGTATAATTTAAGAGGCGTGTCTGCACAAAAAGAGGATGTTCACCTGGCAATAAAAAATATTGACAAAGGACTGTTTCCAAAAGCTTTTTGTAAGATCATTCCCGATCACCTGACCGGTGACTCGGACTATTGCCTGGTGATGCACGCCGATGGTGCCGGAACCAAATCTTCCCTGGCCTATATGTACTGGAAAGAAACCGGCGACCTGTCTGTCTGGAAGGGAATTGCACAGGATGCCCTGATCATGAATATCGATGACCTCCTGTGTGTGGGGGCTACAGAAAATATCCTGCTTTCATCAACCATAGGCAGAAACAAGAATCTGATACCTGCAGAGGTCCTGGCAGCCATCATTAACGGCACCGAAGAACTTTTGAAAGACCTGAAAAAATACGGAATCAGCATCCACAGTACCGGTGGTGAGACAGCCGATGTAGGAGACCTGGTAAGAACCATAATTGTAGATTCTACCGTTACGGCCAGAATGAAAAGAGAAGATGTTATCGATAATGACCGTATTCAGGCCGGGGATGTGATCGTCGGATTGGCCTCTTTTGGCCAGGCAAGCTATGAAAAGGAATACAATGGCGGTATGGGAAGTAACGGATTGACCAGCGCCAGACACGATGTTTTCGGAAAATATCTGGCAGCCAAATACCCCGAAAGTTTTGATGGTCAGGTACCCGAAGAATTGATCTATTCGGGCACCATGAAGCTAACTGATTCCGTTCCCGGCACCGGTTTAAATGCCGGAAAACTGGTGCTTTCTCCTACCCGAACCTATGCCCCTGTCATCAAAAATATCCTCGAAAAACACAGAAAAAATATTCATGGCATGATCCACTGCAGCGGTGGTGCCCAAACCAAAATATTGCATTTTATTGATGATCTGCATGTGGTGAAAGATAACCTGTTTGAGGTACCCCCTTTGTTCAAAATGATCCGGGAGCAATCAAATACGAACTGGAAAGAAATGTTCCAGGTGTTTAACTGCGGACACAGGATGGAACTGTACGTACCTGGTGAAATTGCTGATGACCTGATCGGCATATCCAAATCCTTTGGTGTAGATGCGCAGGTCGTTGGGCGGGTCGAAGCTTCCGGAGAAAAAAAACTGACCATAAAAAGTGAATTCGGCACTTTCGAATATTTCTGATATTTGATAAGAAAAGTAAAATACCCGGTCGGGTTCTGTTTCAATATTCAAACCTGCTATAATTACTCCAAATTAGCAGTCCCTGCATGGAGACTAAAACTGAACCGAAAAGTCCCGTGCACAATCTTTGAAGATCAGTCCGAAAATATTTTATTTTTATTTGTACTTTTACCGGTAAAACAACAATATCCCGCATTAAAAGCAGTTTAAAAACAAACTTGTGTCGTTTTGAAAAATATTTTTTCCAGCCCTTTTTTGATCATATCTCTCCTTTTGGTATCAGGCTGTTCTACAAAAAAAGACTCCTATCTGAACCGGACAGGGCATGCGGTAAGCACAAAATACAATGTGCTCTACAATGGTAACGTTGCTTTTGATGAGGCCAAGAAACAACTTGACGCCTCCTATGAGGACAACTTTTATGAGATCCTGCCAATCGAACCCATTAAAATAGAGGACGACATACCCTTACCCGGCCAGAGCCAGGCAACTTCACCCATCAAACAGGGCTTTGAAAAATCTGAAGAAAAGGCTGTTAAAGCGGTACAAAAACATTCCATGGTGATTGACGGTTACGAAAGAAACGAACAGATCGATGACGCCTATCTGCTGTTGGGAAAATCGAGGTATTTCAGTCTGCGGTTCGTTCCGGCTCTTGAAGCTTTCACCTTTGCCCTGGAAAAATATCCGAATGCGGATCTGTACCTGGAAACCAAGATCTGGAAAGCCAAAACGGATATCCGCCTGCAGAATGAAAGTCTTGCTATAGAAACACTCAACAGCATAATCCGAAGCGAATCCATGTCCGAAGAATTGCTGGAAAAGGCACATACGGCCATGGCCATGGCCTACGTACAACTTGACAGTACACAACAGGCCATAGACCAGCTCAAATACGCAACCTATTATTTTAAAGATGAGGAGCAGGGCTCCCGGAATATGTTCATACTCGGACAGATGTACCGGGAAGAGAACAAGATCGATTCCTCGAATATGATGTTCGAAGCGCTTACTTATCTCAAAAAAGTTCCGAGGAAATACAGTGTGCACGCACAGATCGAAAGAGCCAAGAATCATTCAGACAAAGACAGCACGGATACCATGATCTTCGCGCTGCGCAAACTGGGTGAGGACCGCGAGAACAAACCTTATTTTGACGAATTGTATTATCAGGCCGGTATCATAGCACAAAAGAAAGGAAACAAAGGTCTGGCCAATGATTTCTTTGAAAAATCACTCCGAACAAATACCGCCAAACCGTTTCAGAAAAGTTTGTCGTATGAAGCGCTTGGTAACCTGCATTTTGACCAGTCTGAATACGCGCTTGCAGGAGCTTATTACGACAGCGTACTTCAGATAAAAAGTGTGGACCCCAACTCGAAAAGAATAAGAAGGGTTTTTGCCAAGAACAAAAGTCTGGAAGAGGTGATCAGATTTGAGCAGGTGCTAAAAACCAATGACAGCATACTGTATCTGGTCAGTTTACCCGAGGCCGAGCGGCTGGCCTATTTTAGTGCTTACGTCGGAGAACTACAAAAACAGGATGACATAAACAGAGCCATAGCCGAACAACAGTCCAATATTGGCAATGAATTCTTATCATCAGATTCAAAACAATCAGCGGGTGAATCGTTCTATTTTTACAATTCCCAGACGCTGGCTTTTGGCAGACAGGAATTCAGTGCGCGCTACGGCAACCGGGCCCTGACCGATAACTGGATATTTTCACGCATCGCAGCGGGAAATCAGGATTTATCCAGGCAGAAAACCAAAGAGGTTACCGATGAAAAACTGCGGTATGACCCCGCGTATTACATGCAGTTCATCCCCTCAGAACCCAGGCTGATCGACAGCATTGCAGCTCTGAGAAACAACGCACATTACAACCTGGGCCTTCTCTACAAGGAGCAATTCAAGGAATACAGGATCGCTGCGGATCATTTTGAAAAATACCTGGCCAATCATCCTGCAGAAAATCTGGTGTTGCCCGTAAAATACCAGCTTTACCGTTGTTATGAGAATTTCGATCCCGCCAAGGGCAATATTTCTGCCGATGATATCGTTACTAATTATCCAGACAGCCGTTATGCGCAAATCATTAAGAACCCTGAAAAGGTAATTAAGGAAGAAGATAACGAATCCTCCCCCGAGAATATTTATAAGAATGCTTTTATTTGTTACGAAGAAGGCGAGTATAATTACGCCCTGGGTTTGATAAAAAACTCAGAAAACAGTTTCAGGGAATTGCCTCTTGAAGCCAAATTTGAACTCTTAAAGGCGCTGATTGCCAGCAAAACCATAGGTCCCGATGCATACAAGATGCAGTTGGAATATGTTATTGCAAATTATCCGAACACCGAAGAAAGTAACTTTGCCAAAATGGCCCTGGAAAATTTGAACAAACAGAAAAAATAAACTATTTTTAACATGTTTCAAAAAAATAAAAATGAGCAGGTAACCATACTCGACAGAAATGTGGTGAGCAGGAACACCAGGCTCTCAGGAGATTTTTTGTCGGAGGGAGATTTCAGAATTGATGGTAAAATCGATGGAAACATCACAACTTCCGGCAAGGTGGTCATTGGAAAAGAGGGAGTCGTAAATGGAAATATCACCTGTACCAATGCGGAAATAGAAGGCCTTTTTACAGGAATTCTAACGGTTGGTGAGCTCTTATCCCTAAAAGCCACTTCGGCGGTTAACGGTGAAATCACCCTGGGAAAACTCATGGTTGAACCCGGAGCTGAGCTCAATGCGGCCTGTACGGTAAAAGGTGCCGTTAAACAAATGTACCATGACGAATCAGAAACCCAAAAAACAGCTTAACAAATACATACGTTTAACTGGTATCGGAATTCAAATGGGGGTGACGATCTATGCCGGAGCATATTTCGGGAAATGGCTCGATGCAAAATATTCCGGTGAAAATCAAACCTATACCATCATCTTTACCCTATTGGCCCTTGTGGTGTCTTTTTACAGCCTGATCAAACAGATCAAAGATGTAAACAGTTAATTTACAGCCATGAATTCTGTGTTGCGTTTTGCGGTCATCCTGTTTATAATCCTGCTTCTCACCCTGGCTGTTTACCTTACCGTATTGTATTTTCTGAGTATCCCCCTTTGGGAAAACAAGATCATTCCGGCCTACCTCATAAATTATCTGTTGGCTACCTCCATTTATGCCTATCTGTTCTCGGCAAGAAAGAAATACAGTGATTCCCTGGGCTTCCTGTTTATGGCAGGCAGTTTCCTTAAATTTGCAGCTTTTTTCATTTTTTTCTACCCGGCATACCATGCGGACAACAAAATTGAAGCCATAGAATTTGCCACTTTTTTTATTCCATATACCATTTGCCTTATTGTCGAGACTCTGGGTTTGATCAAAATTCTGCAAAATTAGAAATGTTTTATTTGGCTTCATCAAAATAAAAATCTTACCTTTGCACCGATTTTTTAAAGCCATAAATATTAAAAAATATGTTTCGTAAGAATTTGTTCAGGTCACTTACAATCATCTCTCTTATATACAGTCTCAATTCCTTTGCTCAGCACGATGAACACGGTGCAAAAGCAGAACCCAAAGACCTCAAAACCGAGATCAAGGGGCATATACAGCACCACCTGCTCGACTCTCACGATTTCATCTTTTTTTCTGACAAAGAAACCGGCAAACAATATGGTTTTTCGCTTCCCGTTATCCTTTGGGATGATGGCTTGCATGTTTTTTCATCATCCAGATTCCACCATGGTGAAACAGTTGCAGAGAGCAAGGGAAATTATTACAAGCTCTACCATAACAAGATATACAAAACAGATGCTGCAGGCACCATTACCTATGATGACCACCAACATCCCGCTAACGCGAAACCGCTTGATTTCTCTATAACCAAAAGTGTGCTGATGATGCTCGTAACCGGAGGGCTGATGCTGCTCATTTTCGGCGGTCTTGCCAGATCCTTTGGAAAAGGCCCGATTGCTACGGGTGTAGGGCGGTTTTTTGAACCCATTGTCCTGTTTATCAGAGACGGTATTGCCATACCCAATATCGGAGATCCCCAGTATAAAAAGTATATGCCCTATTTGCTGACCATCTTCTTTTTTGTATGGTTCTTAAACTTATTCGGGTTGACGCCGCTAGGCGTAAACGTTACCGGAAATATTGCAGTTACCCTGGCGCTGGCTTTTCTAACCTTTGTTATTACCCAGTTTTCAGGCAATAAAAATTACTGGAAACACATTTTCTGGATGCCCGGGGTGCCTGTACTGATGAAGATCATTTTAGCGCCCATCGAATTGCTTGGCGTTCTCATCAAACCCTTTGCGCTCATGATACGTCTCTATGCCAATATCATGGCCGGTCACGTGGTATTGATGAGCATCATAGGATTGATTTTTGTTTTTAATAACTGGATTGGCAGCTCACTGAGCTTTGTGCTCGCTTTTGCGCTGTCTATACTCGAATTGCTTGTAGCGGCCCTGCAGGCATATATTTTCACCATGCTTTCTGCCCTGTATTTTGGTTTTGCCGTTGAGGAACACCACGGTGAACACGCTGAAAGCCATTAATTTGAATGTTTAATTTTTAAATTTTTTTATATGCAAATTCCAGAAATCGTTGGTGCAGGTCTGATCGTAATTGGTGCCGGTTTAGGTATCGGTAGAATTGGTGGCTCAGCAATGGATGCTATCGCTCGTCAGCCAGAAGCATCAGGTAAAATTCAAACAGCCATGCTTATTGCAGCAGCGCTTATTGAAGGTATTGGTTTTGCTGCCTTGTTTGCAGTTTAAACCTGAAAAAAAACAACAACTGCTGCGGTTGGCAGCCGTTGTTGTTCTAATTTTGAAAACATCATCATTACATAAACTATTATGGAGAAATTAATTAACGATTTTTCATTCGGACTCTTCTTCTGGCAGATACTTATTTTTGTGCTCCTGGTTTGGCTGCTCAATAAATTTGCCTGGAAACCGATTTTAAACGCCGTTAACGAGCGTGAAGAGGGTATTAAGAAAGCACTTGAAGAAGCGGATAAAGCGCGTCAGGAAATGGCTGAGCTCAATGCCAGCAATGAGAAGATCCTGAAGGAAGCCAGGGCTGAAAGAGAAAAAATGCTGAAAGATGCCAGGGAAATCAAGGAAGCGCTTATTTCTGAGGCCAAAGATGAAGCCAAAATGCAGGCTGATAAAATTATCACCCAGGCCAAAACAACCATAGAAAATGAAAAACAAGCTGCTATAGTAGAGCTTAAAAAGCAGGTTGCTGAATTGTCTGTTGGTATTGCAGAAAAAGTAATCAAGGAGGAATTGTCCAATAAAGATAAGCAGATCAAGCTGATCGATAAAATGTTGGATGAAGCGTCAATAAACTGAGCTTATGAAAGGTACTAGATCTGCATTGCGCTATGCCCGGGCCATACTCGATTTGGCAAAAGAAAGAAAGATTGCTGAGGAGGTGAACAACGATATGATCCTGATCGATCAGACCCTGTCCGAAAATCCGGATTTAATGCATTTGATCACCAGTCCGGTAGCTAAATCAGCCATAAAATCATCGGTATTATTAAAGGTCTTCGGCCCCAAAACAAATCCTTTGACCATGGACCTGATGCAACTGATGATCAAAAATAACAGGATCAATCTGTTGCAGCTCGTAGCCAAAGAATACCAAATCATTTATGATTTCCTTCTTGGCAACGAAGTAGCCAGAGTAACTACTGCTGTACCCTTAACCAAGGAACTGGAAGCGAAGATCCTGACTAAAATCAAGACCATAACAAGCAATACGGTTACGATCGAAAACATCATAGATCCTGCAATCATCGGTGGTTTTGTGCTGAGAATCGGCGACAAGCAATACGATTCAAGCATTACAGGCATTTTGAATTCCGTTCTGGATGAATTTGAAGAAAATCATTATATCGCTAAATTATAATATTAAAGATTTCAATTAAAATGGCAACAATAAAACCAGCTGAAGTATCAGCAATCTTAAAAGAACAATTGATCGGGTTTAATGCAAAAGTCTCTCTGGATGAAGTGGGTACTGTTTTACAGATCGGAGATGGTATTGCACGCATTTTCGGATTGTCAAATGTACAATTCGGGGAACTGGTACTCTTTGAAGGAGGTCTGGAAGGCATCGTGCAGAACCTGGAAGAAGACAATGTGGGTGTGGTACTTTTAGGAGATCCGACTGAAATTAAAGAAGGAGCGATAGTCAAAAGAACCAACAGGATCGCTTCTATCCAGGTTGGCGAAGGCATTCTTGGCCGGGTTGTAAATACCCTTGGCCAGCCTATTGACGGAAAAGGACCCATACAGGGAGAAACTTTTGAGATGCCGCTGGAGCGCAAAGCTCCCGGTGTTATTTTCCGTCAGCCTGTAAATGAACCCCTGCAAACAGGTATCAAGGCGATCGATGCCATGATCCCGATCGGAAGGGGACAGCGTGAGCTGATCATCGGCGACCGTCAGACAGGTAAAACCACAGTAGCCATTGATACCATCATCAATCAGAAGGAGTTTTACGATGCAGGTAAACCGGTATATTGTATCTATGTCGCTATCGGACAAAAAGGATCAACTGTTGCCAATATTGCCAGTGTTTTAGAAGAAAAAGGCGCTTTAGCCTACACAACCATCGTTGCTGCGAATGCTTCCGAAGCTGCTCCTATGCAGTTTTATGCCCCCTTCGCCGGCGCCTCGATCGGTGAGTATTTCAGAGATACAGGAAGGCCGGCGCTGATCATTTATGATGATCTCTCCAAACAGGCTGTAGCTTACCGTGAAGTTTCTCTTCTGCTTCGCCGTCCACCGGGGCGTGAAGCCTATCCGGGTGACGTATTCTACCTGCACTCAAGATTGCTTGAGCGGGCAGCAAAGATCATCAACAATGATGCGATTGCACAAAAAATGAACGATGTACCGGCCTCATTAAAAGGCAAGGTAAAAGGTGGCGGCTCTTTAACCGCATTGCCTATCATCGAAACACAGGCAGGTGACGTTTCTGCCTATATTCCGACCAACGTAATTTCGATTACCGACGGACAGATATTCCTTGAATCGGATCTGTTCAACGCAGGTGTGCGCCCGGCTATTAACGTGGGTATCTCTGTATCCAGGGTTGGTGGTAATGCACAGATCAAATCGATGAAAAAAGTTGCAGGTACCTTAAAACTCGACCAGGCTCAATACCGTGAACTCGAGGCTTTTGCCAAGTTTGGATCTGATCTTGATGCCGCTACACTGGGGATTATCCAGAAAGGAAAGAGAAATGTTGAAATACTGAAGCAGGCACAGGGCGATCCGTTTAAAGTTGAAGACCAGGTAGCTATAATCTATGTAGGCTCAAAGAACCTGCTGAAAAATGTTCCGGTTGAAAAAGTAAGGGAATTTGAAAAACTGTATCTGACCTTGTTGAGAAAATCACACCCGGATGCATTACAAATCCTGAAGGAAGGAAAAATAACTGATGAAGTAACCGCCATACTTGAAAAAGTAGCCACCGAGCTCGCCTCCAATTACAATTAATTACAGGCAGAACCGGGTTCGCTCAACAAATTTAATTTGAAAGATAAAAATGGCCAACTTAAAGGAAATACGCAATAGAATTTCATCGATAGGTTCCACGATGCAGATCACGAGTGCCATGAAAATGGTATCTGCTGCAAAGTTAAAAAAAGCACAGAATGCCATTGTTCAGATGAGGCCTTATGCAAATAAGCTCACTGAACTGTTGCAGAATCTGAGCGCTACCCTGGAAGCTGAAGATGGTGGTGCATTTACCCAACAAAAAGAGGTTCAAAAAGTACTGATAGTCGCGATAACCTCCAACCGTGGTTTGTGCGGCGGATTTAATGCTGCGGTATCCAAACAGATCAAAACAATTATTGAAAGCAGATACGCCGGTAAAGACGTAAGTATTATGAGCATCGGTAAAAAGGGAAATGATCTTTTGGCAAAAACCCACAAGATCTATGCGAACCACAGTGCTGTTTACGATGACCTGACCTTCGACAATGTTGCCGTAATTGCCGAAGACCTGATGGAACAGTTCTTGAATGGTTCCTTTGACAGGATCGAGTTGGTTTACAACAAATTTAAAAACGCAGCCACACAGATCCTGACCGAAGAACAGTTACTTCCCATAGTACCTCCGCAAAGAGAAGGAAACCTTACTGTAGACTATATTTTTGAGCCTTCAAAAAATGAAATTGTCAAAGGATTGATTCCCAAGTCGATCAAGACCCAACTTTACAAAGCCATACGCGATTCATTTGCTGCTGAACACGGCGCCCGTATGACGGCCATGCACAAGGCAACAGACAACGCAAAAGAGATCAGGGACGAGTTGTTATTACAGTACAACAAGGCCCGACAGGCAGCCATTACCAATGAGATCCTTGAGATCGTTGGAGGAGCTGAGGCTTTAAAGGGATAAATTTTCTTATATATTTATATTTGTGCAAAAACCGCCTCATTTTGAGACGGTTTTTTTTTGCTCAAACCATTTTGAATGATTATATTCATTGCTTGGCAAGGAATATTTCAGCTCCTAATCCAAAACATGCTCAGAAATATTTTTTGATCAAAATAAGTAAAAATCAAACTTTTTAAATCCTGATTCGATGAGAATACCGGCTTTAGTTTTCGTACTTTTTTTTATTTCATGCAACAATATATTTATTAAATTGTATGCCCAGAAGGATTCTGATAAACCCGAAGACTGGGAAAACCCGGCTGTATTTGGTATCAATAAGCTGCCTCCCCACGCTTCATTCATCCCCTATTTAACAAAAGAACAGGTGATCAAGAATGATCCCCATGCCTCGCCGTTCTATACATCTCTAAACGGTAACTGGAAGTTCATGCTGGTTAACAAACCCGCCGACAGGATAGTCTCTTTTTACACAGAAGACTTTGATGACAAACAGTGGAAAACCATCCCAGTACCCTCCAACTGGGAATTGCAGGGTTATGATATCCCTATTTATGTCAATATCACCTACCCGCATGCCAAAACCCCACCCAAAATTCAGGATCACTACAACCCCGTGGGCTCTTACAGAACCCATTTTGAGTTTAATGAAACCCTGCAGCATAAAGAGGTGATCCTTCATTTCGGAGCGGTCAGTTCGGCCATGTACGTTTGGGTGAACGGACAAAAAGTGGGCTATTCTGAAGACAGCAAAACGCCCGCGGAATTTAATATCACTCCCTTCCTGAAAAAAGGAAAAAACCTTCTGGCAGTAGAGGTTTTCCGCTGGTCTGATGCCAGTTACCTGGAAGATCAGGATTTCTGGAGATTGTCCGGAATTACCAGAGATGTTTACCTGTTAACGAGAAACAAAACTGCTATCCGGGATTTTTGGGCACAATCCGGTCTCACAACAGATTACAAAACAGGCCTGTTCAAATTACAAGTTGAACTGCAGGGAAAGGAAACAAACGGCTATCAG
>JBFYPZ010000010.1:0-27477 GCA_041303035.1 Flavobacteriaceae bacterium | reverse complement strand
AGGATTATAGGATCCGATTACCACAAATCCTTTTGATTCAAGCGCAGACTGAACTGCACCGGATGTTTTCGTTAGGTTATCTTTATGAATCCCCACTTTGGTATAAGGAGATAGATTTTGGGCCTGGGCTGTTTTGCTTTGAAACACAAAAAAGACCGAAACCAGAATGATGTATATTTTTTTCATGATTTTTTGAGATATGATGCCATAAAATTAAGTGAATTAGAGATTAAAAACCCTAATATTTATCATGTTCAGAAGAGATTATTTTTGGCCAGGTCATCTGAAACTGTAACTATTTTGATCACTGCCCGATTTCAGGCTTTAAAAAATAGAAACCTGTTTTATAGAAAAAGAAACCCAGGGCAAAACCGATGGTCAAACCAACAACAATATCTGATGGATAATGAACCCCAACATAAATCCGGCTGTATGCAAATAAGATCGGCCAGATAAAAAACAAAAGCGCATATTGAAAATGGTTCTTCAGCAAAAGATACATAAAGGTTGTTACTGCCATGGAGGTACTGGCATGCCCTGAATAAAAACCGAAACCGGTAGGATGTAGGATTATCCTGATGAAATCCTTTAAGCCACTGTTGTTGTTAGGGCGTGTTCTTTCTACAGTATGTTTGACGAAATTGGTAATTTGATCTGAAAAAGTTATTAATAGAATGATGAGTAATAAAAAATAAAGAAATTTTTTTTGACCGAGTTTTTTGTACATGAGAATTAAGAAGAAGATGTACAATGGAATCCAGACAAACTGATTGGTGATCAGAAGCCAAATGGAGTCCCAGCGTTCATTTCCGAGACCATTAAGGAAGATAAATAAAGCCCTGTCCTGTTGGATCAGATTTTGAAAACCGGTCATTTACAAATTGCGCTTAATTGAGCCTGTTATATCGTCGATATTATCCTGAACCTTGTTTTTTATTTTTGAGACCTCTTGTTCAATATCCTTGGTGAGTCCCGTATCTATTTTTTTCTCAATACCACTTTCCACTATTTCTTTTTTAACTTCGTTGGTGGCATTTTTTAACTGCTGCATGATTTTTGCAAATTCCCTGGCCATTTCAGGAATTTTATCTGCTCCAAAAAGCATGACAATCACTACAAGAATTAAAAATATTTCACCGCCACTAATAAACAATAACATACTTTGGGTATTTATTACAAAGATAATATATTTGGGTTAGCACATGATGTGTTACTTAATTTTTATGAGCATACGCTTGATCTCATTCAGCTTCATCAAAGCCTCAATCGGGGTAAGGGTATCAATATTGGTACTTAAAATTTCTTCCCTGATGTTTTCGAGCAGGGGGTCGTCCAATTGAAAAAAACTCAGCTGCAGGTTCTCCTGATTGGCCTGTTTCATTTTTTCCTGTAGCTCTTCAGAAGCATGGCTTTTTTCAAGCCTTTTCAGCAGTTTGTTTGCCTTATGGATCACTTCCGCCGGAATTCCCGCCAATTTAGCCACATGAATACCAAAGCTGTGTTTGCTGCCTCCGGGAACCAGTTTTCTAAGAAAAATGACATTGTCTTTAAGTTCTTTTACAGACACGTTAAAGTTTTTAATCCGATCAAATGATTCGGACATATCGTTCAATTCGTGGTAATGGGTTGCAAACAGGGTTTTTGGATGGGAGGGATGGTTGTGAATAAAATCAGCAATGGCCCAGGCTATTGAAATACCGTCGTAAGTACTGGTACCTCGTCCGATTTCATCGAGCAGGATAAGGCTCCTTTCCGACAGGTTATTTAAAATACTTGCAGTTTCATTCATCTCGACCATAAAGGTAGATTCTCCCATCGAGATATTATCACTTGCGCCAACACGGGTAAAGATCTTGTCTATAAGCCCTATTCTTGCATGCTGAGCGGGGATATAGCTGCCCATTTGTGCCAGAATGACAAGCAGGGCCGTTTGCCGGAGTATGGCAGATTTACCGCTCATATTTGGTCCCGTGATCATGATGATCTGTTGCTGGTTTCGGTTAAGTATCAGATCGTTCGGGATATAATGTTCCCCCGGATTTAGAAGTTTTTCTATTACCGGATGCCTGCCGTTTTTTATTTCGAGATCCGTACTCAGATCAACCACAGGTTTTATATAATCATTATCAACTGCATTTTTGGCAAAGGCCAGCAAACAATCGAGTTGTGCGATCTGCCGGGAATTCTTTTGTACTGTTTGTATGAAACCGAGTAAAAAAGTAGTCAGTTGCAAAAAAAGGGTTTGTTCCAGGGCACTTATTTTTTCCTGTGCCCCTAATATTTTTTCTTCGTATTCTTTGAGTTCCTCAGTTATATAACGCTCTGCGGAGACCAGGGTTTGTTTTCTGGTCCAGTCGGCAGGAACTTTTTCCTTGTGTGTATTGCGAACCTCAATATAATAACCAAAAACATTGTTAAAAGCTATTTTGAGGGAAGTAATGCCGGTTCGTACAATTTCTCTTTCTTCCATCATGTTGAGATATCCCTTTCCTGAGGCAGATAAATTTCGGAGTTCGTCAAGCTCTTCAGAAACGCCATTTGCAATGACATTGCCTTTTTGAAGATTTACCGGCGCATCCTCATTGAGTGTCCCTTCAATTTTTTCACAAAGAAGTAAACAAGGATCCATTTCGCCGGCAATATGCTTTAAGGCATGATTGCTGCTCTGTTCCGCCAATGTTTTAACAGGGGAAATGGCCAACAATGAATTTTTCAGGGAAACCACCTCACGGGGGCTAATTTTTCCGGTGGCAACTTTGCCAATCAGCCGCTCCAGGTCGGCGATCTGTTTGATCTGAAAAACAAATTTTTCAAAAACAGCCTCATTTTCGATAAAGAATTTAACAATGGCCTGTCTTTGCTGTATGGCTTCAATATTTGTCAAAGGCAGGCTGAGCCATCTTTTTAAAAGACGCCCTCCCATGGGGGAAATGGTTTTGTCAATGATATCCAGCAAGGTTACCGCATTTGGAGCCGTTGAGTAGTACAATTCTAAATTTCGGATGGTAAAGCGATCCATCCAGACATAATCTTCCTCAATGATCCTTTGAATATGGCTGATATGCAGGAGGTCTTTGTGCTGGGTTTCGGACAAGTAAAAGAGTATGGCTCCGGAAGCGATTATGCCTTCTTCCAGATCGTCGATCGCAAATCCTTTCAGAGATCTGACTTTAAAATGTTTCAATAAACTTTCTGTGGCAAACTCACTTTGAAAAACCCAATCCTCCAGATAAAAAGTATGGTAAAGACTACCAAAGATATCAGTAAATTTGGTCCGGTTCTGTTTTTGGACCAGAATTTCACTTGGGTTAAAGTTTTGGAGGATTTTGTCAATATGGGCTTCATCCCCCTGTGCGGTAAAAAATTCTCCGGTGGAAACATCCAGAAAAGAAATTCCAAGATTCTTTTTTCCGAAATGAACAGCCGCCAGAAAATTATTGGTTTTTGCCTGAAGCACTTCATCATTCAAAGCAACACCCGGAGTGACCAATTCTGTTACCCCTCTTTTCACTATGGTCTTGGTCATTTTAGGGTCTTCCAGCTGGTCGCAGATCGCAACTCTCAGCCCGGCTTTAACCAGTTTAGGGAGGTAAGTATTTAGAGAATGATGCGGAAAACCGGCCAGTTGCGTTTCGCTTTCACTGCCGGTTCCCCGGCGGGTTAAGACTATGCCCAGAATGACAGACGCTCGTTTGGCATCATCTCCAAAGGTCTCGTAAAAATCACCTACCCTGAACAAAAGCAAGGCATCGGGGTACTTTGCCTTTATTTTGTTGTATTGCTGCATTAAGGGAGTTACTTTGGCTGGCAATGGCTGAAGTTTAAAATTTAAGAAAAGATAAAGAGATTTTTAGCAGATTCTTTTGATGCTGCATCTTCAATTCCGTAAAAATAGAAAAATATCCGTAGAAAGTACTGTTAACCCCGCTAAAAACTTCATTGAACTTTATAAGGAATACAAGGATTATCGCTGAGTTTTGTTTAATTTCGCGCAGCGATTTATACCTGCAGGTTATATGAGAAAGTTGAAAAACAGCGAGTTAGGGAGATTGAATCTGGAAGAATACAGGAAAACGGAAAAAATACCGCTTATCGTGATACTGGATGATATCAGAAGCCTGCATAATATTGGTTCTGTCTTTAGAACGGCAGATGCCTTTTTAATTGAAAAGATCTATTTATGTGGGATAACAGCAACTCCGCCAAACAAGGAAATACATAAAACCGCGCTTGGAGCAACTGATTCTGTTTGCTGGGAATACAGAAAAGAAATTTTACCTTTGTTAGCCGAACTCAGAAAGAACGGTGTTAAGATAGCCTCTGTAGAACAAGCTCAGAACAGCATACTTTTACAATCTTTTAAAGTAGGTAAAGAAGAAAAACTGGCTGTAATTTTTGGCAATGAAGTAAAAGGCGTAGATCAAAAGGTTGTTGGTGACTGTGATATTTGCATTGAGATTCCACAGTTTGGAACCAAGCATTCTTTAAATATTGCGGTAAGTTGCGGAATCGTATTGTGGGATTTGTTTAAACAATTTAAGTTTTAATATGGATGATTTTAAGTTTTATGTGCAAACAGGATTGTTTCATGTACTCGATCTGAAGGCATATGATCACATACTGTTTTTGTTGGTTCTGACGATCATATATCAGTTTAAAGACTGGAAAAAAGTCTTTTGGCTGATCACTTTTTTCACCCTGGGCCACACCTTTACACTGCTTTTGTCTGTTTACAAGGTATTCACTTTCAATATGGCTGTAGTGGAATTTCTAATACCGCTGACCATTTTTTTAACAGCCTTACTGAACATCTTGTTTCAAAAAAAGCCAAAGATTACCATGTCAGCCAATATCTGGGCAGCATTTATTTTTGGAATGATACACGGCCTAGGGTTTTCAAGCTATTTTCAGCTTATGGTCGGGAAAAGCGCTGCAAAGTTATTACCCCTGCTGGAATTTGCGATAGGCATTGAAGTTGCGCAAATCGCAATAGTAATCATTACGCTTTTTTTGGGTCTGGTTTTTCAAAATGTGTTTAAAGTGTCAAAACGGGACTGGATCCTGATGGTCTCTTCACTGGTGGCTGGCATAACGATACCCATGATGATCGAAAGAGTTTTTTGGTAAATATTTAACAGAAAACATACTGTAATTAACGTATTTTGGTGAGAATTTTGACATAAAAAAACAGTTGGTATGAAGAAGGAAAAGCAAAAAAGATATGATCTGGCCTACATGGGAATGGCGAAAGAATGGTCAAAGCTTTCTTATTGCAAACGGCGACAGGTGGGAGCGATCATTGTAAAGGACAATATGATCATCTCAGATGGTTATAATGGCACGCCCAGCGGTTTTGAAAACCATTGTGAAGACGAGGAAGGCTATACCAAATGGCATGTATTGCATGCCGAAGCGAACGCGATTTTAAAAGTTGCCAGATCAACACAGTCGTGTAAAGATGCGACCCTGTATATCACCTTATCACCATGCCGGGAATGCAGCAAATTGATTCATCAGGCCGGGATCACCAGGGTAGTATTTCAAACTGCTTACAGCGACACATCGGGACTGGAATTTTTACAAAAAGCCAATGTAGAACTTGTACATTTAGAAAATGAATAAAAAAATAAAATTATTACTGCCCCTGATCGTTGCCGTCTCGGTCGCCACAGGTATATTGATCGGTAGCGTTCTGAATTACCAAAAGAAAACTGTTTTGATGTTCGGGGGAAGTTCTCAGGAAAAAAAGATCAAAAGGCTCATTGATTATATCCAGTACGATTACGTCGATGAAGTCGATGCCGACAGTTTGCTTGACGGTACGATCAGGGACATGCTGGTAAAACTGGATCCGCATTCCGTATATATTCCCCCGCAGGAACTGGATGGAATCACCGAAACCATGAATGGAAAATTTGTAGGTATTGGTATTCAGTTCAGGATGTACAAGGATTCACTAACAGTAATCAAAGTATTGGATAACGGTCCGAGCAAACGCGCTGGCTTAAAAGCAGGAGACAGAATACTCGTAGCAAATAATGACACACTTTATGGCCGGAATCTGGATAGCGATTATATACTTAAAACCTTAAAAGGAGAACCCGAAACGAAAGTAAACATTACGGTTTACAGGAAAGAAGAGAACAGAAAAATACCATTCACTATTGTAAGGGGCGATGTGGCCATTGAAAGTGTCGATGCCTATTATATGCTGGATAAGAATCTTGGGTACATCAAGATCAATAAATTCTCTGCTACCACCTACGATGAATTTAAGGTAGCTATGGATGCGCTCCTGCAGGAAGGCATGAAAAATATGGTATTGGACCTCAGACAGAATCCCGGCGGGTTTTTGCAGGTGGCCACCAAAATTATTGACGAATTTTTAGAGGACGGCAAACTGATCGTTTTTACAAAAAATAAACGAAATAAAATAGACAAGTCCTTTGCCACATCCAAAGGAAATTTTGAAAAAGGGCATGTATATGTGCTCATTGACGGAGGATCGGCATCAGCCAGCGAAATTGTTGCTGGTGCCCTTCAGGATAATGACCAGGGAACAGTAATTGGTAGGAGATCCTTTGGAAAGGGACTGGTGCAGCAGGAAATGGATTTGGGCGACGGATCAGCGGTAAGGTTAACAGTTTCCAGGTATTATACACCTACAGGCAGATCCATACAGAAGGAATACATTCACGGTGCCGAAGACTATTTCAATGAGTCCGTAAACCGTTTTGAGGAAGGCGAACTGATTAGCGAAGACAGTATAAAAGTTGTGGACAGTTTGAAATATACAACTCCGAAAGGAAAAATTGTGTATGGAGGCGGAGGTATCGTACCCGATGTTTTTGTTGCCCTGGACACAACACAATACATAGACAGAATTCACTTTACAACAATTAATGACTTTGCTTTTGATTATCTGGACACGCACAGGAATGAATTTAAAGGCCTGACTTTTGATCAGTTTGACAAGTCATTTAATAAGAACAATGCCATATACAAGGCTTATATCAAAAGTATAGAGAATAATTTTCACTACAGAAAAGAAGAAGACAAAGAAGAGCTGATCAATCAATATCTGAAAGCGGTTTTTGCCCAGCAGCTATTCGATGCGAATGCCTATTTCAAAATAATAAACAGGGATGATCAGATGATAGAAAAGACCATAGAACTAAACCGAAAAGGGAAACCTATTTCTCAATAGCATCATGAATAACGGTAGAAATACCGTTATTCCATTCCGTTAAGATGTCTGTCGCCACCTGGGTACCGCTGCCGCAGGCAACAGCGAACTGACTTCTGTGACCGGCCAAAACACCTGTAACATATAAGCCATCTTTTACAAGGTGTTTCACATTTTTAAGCTGAATTTTTTGCTTTATTGCCGGGATATTTTCATGTGGAATCACCAAGTCCATTAAACCCTCTATCTGAAAGAGATTTGAGGCATCAACAGCGACAACCACAATTTTCGCCTGATAGGTGTTTTTGTTTGTGCCTACGGTAAAATTATTCTTCTCGCCTTGAACGAGAAGGACTTTTTCATTTTTGATCTGGATAATATGAGGATAGGTATCTGTGAGTTGCGCCATTCCGGATTCCAGAATTTCTTTACCTGTTGTTCCGGGTTTAAGGCCCAAAACATTATAGAATATTGCATTTTCCAAGGCCGAAGACCGCTGATGAAGAACAATTCCAATATTCTTTTCGCTCGCAAACGGACTCTTTTTTGCAGAGCCCAGTACCAGCGCACAAGACATTCCGGCAGCACCGCCTCCTATAACCAAAACATCAAAAATCATATAAAAATATTTTAGATAAAGATAGACATTTACAGGTTTTCAAATAAGCCATTAATATTTGAAGCAAAAAGTTTTACGGCAATAGCCAGCAGGACCACACCAAATATTTTTCTTATTACACCAATCCCGCCTTTGCCCAAGAATCGCTCAATGGCATTGGATGATTTAAGAACCAGATAAACAAAAATCATATTGATAACAATGGCAATGATGATATTAACAGTCTGATACTCAGCTTTAATTGACAATAAGGTTGTTAGCGTTCCCGCACCGGCGATCAACGGAAATGCGATCGGGACTATACTGGCAGTTTCAGGATTTTCATCTTTGTACAACTGAATTCCAAGGATCATTTCTATGGCCAGAAAGAATATCACCAGGGATCCGGCTACAGCAAAAGAATTGACATCTATACCGATCAGTTTCAAGATCTCCTCTCCAATAAACAAAAAGGTAATCATAATGATCATAGCAACGATCGATGCTTTCTCAGATTGAACATGACCTACCTTCTGGCGTAAGGAAATAATGACCGGAATACTCCCAATAATATCGATCACTGCAAAAAGCACCATTGAGGCGGTTACAATTTCTCTAAAATCAAGTTGCATACATGCGTTTTTTTGAGGTGCAAAGATACTCAATAGTTTTAAATGAAAAATGGAGCTTTATTTTAAAAAAACCGAGTAGTTTTGTTGCCTAATTCACAGGCATGTTTCAGATTGGCAAAACGCTGGTTTCTGAGGAATTATTTCAGAAGGACTTTTTATGCAACCTCAATGCATGTAAAGGCGCCTGTTGTATTGACGGGCAGGCAGGAGCCCCTTTGGAAAAGCAGGAAATACAGATTCTCAAAAAAAATTACCCAAAAATCAAAACTTTTCTAAGAAAGGAAGGCATCGCAGCAATTGAGTCTCAGGGTGTATTTACGGAAAATGAAATGGGAGAATATGAAACCCCCCTGATTGATGGAGCCGATTGTGCATATGTAATTTACAATGAGCAAAAAATTGCCTTATGTGGCATTGAAGCCGCTTATAATAAGGGAGAAATTGATTTTAAAAAACCCGTATCATGCCATTTGTATCCGGTTCGTATTCAGCAATACACGAATTTTACGGCAGTAAACTACCACCAGTGGCAAATTTGTGATGATGCCTGTATCCTGGGAAAAATAAAACAAGTCCCCATATATGAATTTGTCAAAGAAGCCCTGTTAAGAAGATTCGGACAGGAATGGTTTGATGAATTAGACCTGATCGCAAAACACTATAAATAGTTCAGGTTTTTAGAAATTCCCAAAATTTTGTTTCTTTGATCTAATTAATCAAGTGAAATATTACTAACCTTTTGAGAGCAAAGATTACCATTTTATCTTACTTCCTGTTACTTTTTCTATGTCTGGAAGTTAAAGGTCAAAAATTGGATAGCACTTATGTCATTAAAGTAAATGACAAAGCAGATTCATTTAACCGGGAGGGTAAATTTGGTGAGGCCCATCAGATCAGTCTGAAATTACTGCAGGAATTGCAAAGGCAAAATGCTCCTCAAAAATATTTTGCAATGACCTATGCCACCCAAAGCAATATTGAAATTAGTTTGGGCAGATACGAAGAGGCTATACTTACGGCCCATAAAGCCAGGGAAATATACAGGGAACTGCACGATAACCTGGAGCTCGCATCTATCTATAACAGGCTGGGAGTGGGGCATTATTTTTTATATGATTATGACAGCACCAAATACTATTATGAAAAGTCATATGCCATAAAAAAGAAATATCGAGCCAACAACAATGAACTGGCCATTTCCTCTTACAATCTCGCAATTGCCTATGAGGATCTGGAGCAGACGGATAAGGCGCTCGAACTTTATAAAGAAGCAGAAAGACACCTGTTAAAAACGCCTGAAAAACTGTCATTTTTATCTGATGTTTATATCGGAATGGCTCACTTGTACAACACAAATCAGGAAATTACCAGGGCGCAGAACTATGCCGAAAAGGCAATGGAAATTGGAATCAGATCCTATGGCGAATACAACCCCAACATGACTTTTGTTTATACCATATACGGCAACATTCTTACGGTTAAAAAAGAATATAAAAAAGCGGTTTCTGTATTGGAAAAAGCCCTGGAAATAAGACAGAACACGTATGGGGAATATCATAAATGGACCTGTGAAAGTTATTATGACCTGGCCAGGGCCCAGGCCAGTGACAACCAGTTGGAAAAGGCGGAATCTAATTTAAAAAAGGCGATCAGAATTGGGGAGAAAACCGAAAATCTGTCAAATCAGGCCCTGGCTCAGGCAACACTGGCAAAGTTTTACATAAAAAACAATAAGAACGAAGACCAGATAGTATCCTTGCTCGAGAGTTCAACGAAGCTGAACGATAAAATTTATGGGATTGGTAATATTATTTCGGCAGCAAACTACATTTCTCTGGCAGAATATGCCAAGAACACAAAAAATGAGAATCTGTTTTTTAAATCAATTCAGGCGGTTTATAATCAGGCAAATTACCAGAACGGTGACCTCCGGAACACATATACACCTTTTGAAGTATTGGAGGCCATGGCTTTGGAAGGGGATTGGTATGAAGATTTATATAAAGTAAGTCACAACAAAAAGTTTTTATTAAAAAAAGCTCAAATTATTGATAAACAACAGGCTTTGATTCGCTTTGCTCAAAATAATTTTTCCTCAGAGAACGCAAAAATCTTATTTGCCAATGATTACCATGAGATTTTTGAAAGCGGCTTAAATACCTGTTGGGAACTCTACAGGCTGACCAAAGATTACAAGTATCTTGAAAAAGCCTTTGAACTTTCGGATGCGAACAGGAACAACATATTGCTCAGCGGCATTCAGGATATCAAATACAAACGATTCAGTGGAATTCCAGAGGAGCTGTTGAACATGGAGGAACATTGGAAAAAAGAACTGAACAGAATTAATATGGCCATTTATGAGAATCGTTCAAGCTCCTCGGGAGAAGATGCCGGTAAACTGCTCTCGGAAAGGATCAGAATAAACGATAAACTCGACAGTTTACAGCGGTCTTATCAAAAAAAATTCAGTGAATATTCAAAATTGAAATACGCATACAAACCGTTGAAATTGGCTGATGTACAGGCCAATTTAAAGTTGGGTACCCAAATACTGACCTATTTTTTGGGAGAAGAAAATTTGTATACAATCTCAATCGAAAAACAAAGGATACAATTTTATAAGAACGGTTCGGCAAAAAAAATAATAAAGGAGATCAAAGATTTTCAGGAGAAAATGGTCAAACTTGAAAATCTGGATGAAGAAAGCAATTTTTTATTTAAAGAACTTTTGGCGGGGAAGCTGATCGATTCAAACCGCAATCTGGTCATTGTCCCCGATAACGCCCTGAATTATCTGCCTTTTGAGGCTTTAAGCAATCAATCCGGGGAATTTATGATTCAAGTATATACCCTAAGTTATGCGGGCTCAGTCAGGCTGTTGGAAGAACTCAACAATCCATTCTTTAATTATGAAACAAAGGAATTTTGGGCAGGTTTTGCTCCTGAGTACGAGGAAGACAACAGACTAACAGGAACACTCAGTGAAGTTGAACATATTTCAAAATTATTCAACGGGAAAACTTTTGTAGGGCAGCATTGCAGTAAGGAAAATTTTATGGAGAACCATAAAAATTATTCCGTTTTGCATTTGGCCATGCACGGTGAAGTTGATCATGAAAACCCTTTGTACAACAGGCTTCAGTTTGAAAATAGTGACCTGACTTCCGGGGAGATATCTGCATTAAATTTCAGATCCAATCTGGCTGTGCTGAGTGCCTGCAATACAGGTTTCGGAACCTTAGAAACCGGTGAAGGAGTAATGAGTCTGGCAAGAGCCTTTCATTTTGCCGGTGTGCCGGCAATAATCATGAGTTTATGGAAGGTTCCCGACAAGGAAACAGCCCTTGTAATTACGGAGTTTTACAATAACCTCGCTAAAAAGAAATCAAAATCAACCGCACTGAGAGATGCCAAACTGGCCTATTTAGATGAGGTAAAAAATCCTTTGCTCAGGCATCCTTTTTACTGGTCGGGTTTCGTAATCAGTGGCAACGTGAAGCCTTTGGAGTTGCCGGTGAACAGAAAGGTTTACTATGCTGCGGCCGTTCTGTTAGGTTTGGGTCTTTTCGTATCTTATAAAAAATGGAAGAACTAATCGGATTTTATCTGTGACATAATTTCTTTGGCCTCTTCTTTTTTATAATCACAATCCGGATGGTTAATGACAACATTAAACTGAGATTTGGCTCGGTCTGTTTCGTTATTGTTTAGATAGGCCAGCCCCAAATACCAATTTGCCTTCGCATGCCATTTATACTTAGCAGATGATGCCTCCGGATTTGTTGCAAGTGGCAGCAAAAGGTCAATGGCCTCCTGATTCTTGCTGAGTGCCAGAAAACTCATGGCCTTGTAGAATCTGATATAATCATCTTCCTTGTTTTCAACCGAATTGAACAGGTTAATAGCCTTGTAATAGGAACCGTTGTCATAGGCTGAAAACGCTTTGGATTCTATACTTTCATCTTTTGAGTTTCTTACAGTTGGGTGTACAACATTCTCATATGGAGTAAAGTTGGAAGCGAACAATTTTTCGGGCTGAGAAGCACTGTATTTACTAAAGGCAAAATAACCTAAAGATAAAACGAGAACTACGGATGCAGCAGCCAGCCAATATTTAAGGGGAATTACCTTTTTTCTGTTTAAGTTATCCTCAAACCCTTGTAGCGTTTTTTTTATAGTTTCTCTTTGCTGATGTACAATAGATTGCTTGAGCTCTTTTTGAAAAATAAATTCCTCCTTAAATTCCTGGTCATTTTGAAGCAGCTTATCAAAGAGTATGCGCTCCTCATTGCTCAAGGTATCTGTAAAATATTTTTCTATTAAATCCTCTTTATTCATCATGATAAAATTGAGTCTTTCAGCTGTTTCAAACAACGTGATTTCTGGCTTTTTAAGACTAGTTTATTGCTGTAATCAAGTTTTATTGCGATCTCATCCAAGGTATAGCCCTCATAGTAGAACAAAATTAAAATTTCTCTGCATCGGTTGCCTAATTTTTTTAATTGATCTCCGATCAGTTTCATTCTATTGGTGTATTCTTCTTCAAAAAGGTTAACATCTAAAACCTCGTTAGTTTCCTCAACAATTACCCTGCCATTCAGCGCATTGGGTTTTTGACGCCTTAATAACTGAAAGATCTTATACTTACCGATGGCGCAAAGATAGGTTGAAGGAGCGCATTTCAGCTCAGTTAATTTGCCACTGGTCACATTTTCCCGGAAAGCAATGATGGTATCCTGGTATATATCCAGGGCATCGTCCTGGTTTATGCCAAAACCAAGTGCAAAACTGAGAAATGATGCGCGGTTGGATCTGTATATACTTTCCAGTACAGATGAATCCCCTTTTCTAAGTGCTTCAAGATGTATATTTGGGCTTGCTTCGGTCATTAAAAACAAAGAAAACAAAAATCTGATAAAATAAATAACTTGTTGAAAAATGCAAATCGGTCATAACCGAATTTCTCTCAAGTACTAATTGCCTGATTTCAGGCTGCTAACCGGGGGAGTATGATATTTATAAAGGGTTTTCCCTTTTATGATTTTTAGTTAAAATATGGTTTCAAGAATTGGCCACGATTTATAAATTCTCGAAAATCATGAGTAATTTGTAAGTTTCAGCTTTCTGTATCTCGTATTTTTCAGTTTCTAAAAAGCTGAGCGTCTCAAATTCTTCAGTTAATTTTATTTCTGCCTCTCTCCAATGATTATTCAAAGCATCCTTGATAATTATTAATTGAATGTCTGTTAGTTCCAGATCTACTTTCATTTTTTTATTTTTTATGGTTCAAGCCAATAGTGATACTTTAGAAACAGTTGTTTTTCTGGCAAAGTAAATAAAAATTGGGCAAAAAAAGAAGTATGAGAAAAAATTAAGTCCTCATCATCCCGAAACAAAAACAGCTGTTAACATAGCACATATATCATTTTGAAAGCTTTAAAACCCGGTTAAACTGTTTAGAAATCAAACCGATAGGTTAGCCCGCCCATAACCTGAAATCCCTGCACATCAAAATGAGTGTATTTTTGATAGTTCTGGTTGAGCACATTATTCAATTTTAAAAATACAGACCAGCGATCGGTCAGATAATACCCTCCGTTGAGGTTTACATCAAAAAAGGCACTGTTTGTAATGCGTTCGGTTGTATTTTCAGGTAAAATGGTCAACTCATCTTTTCTGTCGCTGTAAAAATATAAATCAGCTCCTGCGTACCATTTTTTACGATTGTATTTTGCCAGCAGGGTTGCTTTTAACATGGGTAAATTCCAAGCATGATCCTCATTTTCAGGGCTGTACAGGTTGTAATCCAGATTGGCTCCAAACTTAAGATGGTTATCAAAATCATAGATAAATTCTGCGTAGGCATTCAGGGTATTGACATCATCATAAACTACCATAAACGAGTTTCCAGCCGCATACCCATCATTTAAAAGTATATTGCCATTTGTTTTGGACGGATTCAGTTTAAACAAAGGTTTGTCTTTTTCAGATCCATAACCGATTTTTGCATTGAAACTCAGATCAGATAAAATTTTTCCTTTGGCACCGATAAAACCGATATAGGGCTGGCTGGTTCTAAGTATATCCAGGGTTGGAGATAAAAATGGATTTGAATCTACAAATTCTCTATATGAATTTTGAGTCAGGTCACCGGTAACTCCACCGTATGCGATAAGGTTTTCTTCGAAGATCTTGTAAGAGGCAGTTATATTGGGATATGCGTAAAATTTACTATCCTGTCCATCCGTATTAGTAACGCTGTACCACAAATTGGCGCCAACATTTACCGTAAGGTCTTCCCTGTAAAAGGCAAAATTCGGACTGAAACCCAGATTCAGGTAACTGTACTCAATAGAATTGAAATTTGTAAAATCCTTTTCGAAACTACCTCCCAGGTATTCAATGGCCAAAAAACTATTCATAAATGCATCCCAAACCGGAAATTCTATATTGGTTTTGATTTTCGCATTGTATTCATCGCTTTGACTATCATCAACAAAGCTGCCCAGATAGAGTTCCGCATTTTTCATCCAGGCATCTTCAAATTCTATATCCCCTGACAGATAAACTGTGCCATACTGTTGCTCTTCTTCTATCGAACTCAATACATTATCGGTAAAGGTTAACTGTTCAGGCAGCCCGTACCAGTTTACAACCTGGCTTTTTATGCCTCCTCTGATCTGCCATTCATAATACTTTTCCATCTGCTTGTAGTACAAGTCCACTTTTGCGTCGGAATAATTGTCGTCGAGCAAGACATCTTCGATACCTCCTTTTGAGGATTGATACCCTATGAAGCCTCCGAATTCACTATAATCGCTTAGGTTGTAATGCGCAAAAATTTCAGCAAAAGGCGTGCTGTAATTTCCAAAACCCAGCGAAATATAATTGTTGTAAAAAATTTCTTTTGGTTCCCTTGGGATTGTCCTGGCATTTCCCTTGGCAGGGACAAAGGTTGAGACAACGGGCACGGAGTTAAAAGTGTATTTCACTTCTTTCTTAGTTTGCAGGGATATAGAGTCCAGTACAGGTGCCTGTTTTATCTTTTGAGCCTCAGAAACGACAGGGGCATAGGGTTTTACCACCTTGACGACCTCTGTTTTCAAAGTATCCTTTTTTTGTGAAAACACGAGTCCGGAACCAAAAAGCAATAAAATAAGAAATACAAGCTTTTTCATAAATATCCGATTAATTTTCTTGAATAACAGATTCATTCGTTTTTTTTGCTTCCTGTTTTATTTTTTGAAGTTCAATTTTAGCTTCCTGGACCACATCGTCGTATTCTGAAAAATTTTTCATGACACTTTCCAAAATATAAGTAGCCTGATACAAATCGCTCAATCCGTAATAATTTTTGGCCATGACAATCAGGCCTTTTGCGCCCCAGTACCTGTAATTACTATACGTTGAAGCCAGTTTTTGAATCACTTCGTTTGAGTTTTTGTAATTGCCATCCTGATTCAGGAAATATCCATTGTAATAGATGGACTCGGCTTTCAGCTCTCCTGCAGCAGTCTTTTCGAGTTCTTCAAATGCTGTCCGGGCTTTGTTTAGGTCTCCTTTTTTAAAGGCCGAGCGGGCAATGATTATTTCTGCATCTGAGCGTATCTCAGGATCCAGTTTGGGCTGGTCCAGAAGCATTTCAGCATATTTTTCGGCCTGTTCAAATTTATTTAGGGCATAGTTGCTTTTCATCAGATTGCTTTGTGCAAACTGTCTATTTTTCTCCGAACCGGCTTCTTTTTCAAGCCGGGTTAGCAATGGGAGCGCATCCTGGTATTTATTTTCTTTTAAATAGATCTCAGCCAGTTTACTCAAAGCATTTTCGGTAAAATCATTGGTAGGATATTCGGTAACACTCTTGTAATTGGATTTGGCTTTGTCTGTTTGCCCTTCTTTTTCATAGGAACTGGCCAGATAGTATTTTGAAGCAATGATATTTTGTCCTTTTGGGAATCTTTTTACGTATTCTTCAAAAGCAGGAATCGCCTTTTTGTAATTGTTGTTCACATACTGTTTTTCAGCTGATTCATACATGGCGCCATCAATTTCCTTAGAAGAGGCATCGATATAATCAATGTTTTTTACCATTTTCTCATATTCGGCAACCTTTCCCTGTTCAACGTAAACCTGACGGGCGTTTGAGATTGCCTCAATCGCTTCGGGTGTATTTGGATAATCCCTGACCACAGTTTTGTATTTGGCCAGAGCCTGTTCATTCTGATCCATGTTAAAATAAATCAGACCCTGTTTGAGCATTGATTTTGGGACAAGGCTGGACTGCGGGTAGTTTTTGATTACATCGTCATACGCTTTCAGTGCTTTGTCGGTCTGATTTTTAGCTGTCAGGGAATTACCCAGTTCGTAAAAGGCATCATCGCGCAAAGCAGATTTAAGATTTGTATCCAAAAAACTTTCCAGTGCATTAATTTTTTTGTCGTTATCACCCATCAGGCCATGGCACAATGCGATTTGAAAGGCGGCCTTGTCGGCATCCACACTGTTCCCTTCAATGGCACTATTATAAGGAATCAGTGCTTTATAATAATTTCCAAGGGCAAAAAAACTGTCGCCAAGACGCAGATAACTGTCATTCAGGAGATTTTTATCAAGCGGATCGGTTTTGATAAACAGATCAAAATAACCACCCGCCTGGTTATAATCTTTCAAACCGTAATAACAGTAGGCTATGTGGTAATTGATATTTTTGTATTCCAGAGTTTTTGCAGCGTCGGGATTGGTCAAAAATGTCTGAAATCCGGTTAATGCATTTTGAAAATCACCCATCCGGAAATCACTTTCTGCAGCCCAGAACTGGGCTTGGGCAGAAAATTCATTTTGGGTCTTCTGCGCCAGTATAAAATGATCCTTTGCCGGCTTGAAGGAATCCTGTTTAAATAGTTGCGTGCCTCTCAGGTAGGCAACTTTTTGATAATCTTCACTATTTTTTTGTGTACTCAAAAAGTTTAATGCCCCTTCATAGTCGTTTTCTGAAAGATATGAACTTACGAGAATATTGTTCAGATCCTTGGCACTGATATCAGTGGGGTATTTTGCCAGATAGGCCTTTATCAGTTCCGGGGTACTTTCATACGGATTTCCTATTTCATAACTCAATTTGGCGTAATTCAGCCAGGCATCCTGTTTGATGGTTTGGTCAAAATCCATCTGGCAGGCATTTCGAAAGGCATTTAGCGCTTCCGATTTTTTATCGGTTCTCATATAGCACTCGGCCAAATGGTAATAGGCATTTTGTGAAACAGCATTTTTACCATCGATTATTTTATTGAACCAGGTAATGGCTGTTTCATAATCCTTTTGTTTGTAATATGCATAACCGAGCATATAAAAATCTGTGTTGTTCCAGCGGCCCTTAACACCTTCATAATTTTCCAAATAGGGAATGGCATTTTCAAAGTCGCCCAGATTAAAATAACTTTCGCCAATAATTTTTGAAAGTTCGGATTTTTGCAGCCCGTTGGTTTTTTCGTATAAGGGAACACCTGCATCTATGGCTTCCTGGAATTTTCCTGTTTTGAATTTGATATTGGCCAGAAAATAGGGAATATCCTTGTCATTTTTACTCGCGGCCGATTCAGACAGGTACTTGTCGGCACTTACAAAATCATCGTCTTTATAGGCGATATAGCCATAATAGTATTTGGCATCAGCACCATAAACGGGAGAATCGAGCAGGGGGGAGAAATAGCTTTTGGATTTGGTGTAATTTCCGGTAGCGAAAAGGCCATAGGCAAATTTGAACTGGTAACTTTCTTTTTGTTCCGGGAAAAGACTTTCTTCATTTACACGCGAATACCATTTTAGGGCATAGGGATAATTTGCATTCGCATAATAGTAATTACCTACCTCCAAAAAAGCACTGTTTCGTTTGGTGCTGGTTGGGAATTTATCGACAAACTCCTTCATTAAGAATTCCCCGTCGTCCCGTCCTGTTTTTATGGCACAAAAAGCCTCGTAATAATAACACCTTGCTTTTAGTTCTGAAGTATCGTCAAAATCATTTTTAATATTTTTAAAAAGGATCTGGGCAGCATAATAATCTTTATTTTCGTACAACTGAACCGCATGGTTAAACCCGGCAAGTTCATCTGTATAAACTTCAGATTTTTGGCTGTATACCCCTATATAAAAACATAAAATGACCCAAGTAATGAATCTTTTGTCAGGCTGCATGTAAAGACTATTTTGAAACAAAATTAATGTAATGTCATAATTAGTAAACGCCGGAATTTGAGAAAAATGCCCAAATGTTAATTACTTACTGCTTTTGTTGAAAAGTTAAATGTCCTGGCTCATTCCTTTAACAAAGTATCCATCAGAATGTTAAATTCCTGAACAAAATCGCCATAATATTTGCCCGTTGCCGGACCATTGAAACCGGTGTGTATTTTTCTGACAGCGCCGGTTTTATCGATGACAATTGAAGTCGGAAACGAAATGACCTGGTTGAGCATGGGCAAGGACTCTGAAGCAGATTCGGTTGTTGCAACACCAGCGATAAGTACTTCGTAGTCAACACCCATAAGCTTTTTCATTTTTTGAACCCGGCTTTTTGCATAAGCAAAATCAGGCTTTCTCTCATAAGCCAGCCCAATGATCTCCACCCCGCGGTGTTTGTTTTTTCTGTACCAATCTGCCAAAAACCGTGTTTCATCCATGCAGTTCGGACACCAGGTTCCCAGAATTTGGACTACCACAACCTTATTCTGATATCGCGGATCTTTCAGGGAAACCAAATTACCCTGCAGATCTTTAAAAGAAAAATCTATTTTTTCATAACCTTTTTTAAGATAAGTCAGGCCATAGGCATCCGGCAATTCAATACTTTCATTTTTAAAGGCTTTAAATTTTTTATAGCCGGTTTTGCCGGACCAGAACTCCCCGTGTATTGTATCTGCTGATTTTACCCCCCGGAATTTGTACAGATGATCACCATCAAAAGAATACAGATACATTGTATCTTGCAGAGCATAACCTTCGAGATATCTATAATCTCCGGTTGTTGTCAAAAATGTGCCCGTAAAAGTTGTATCGTTCAATTCAAACAGGCCAATACCTGAGTTTTGATCGCCTTCGGAATTTGTAAAGAGGGTTTCCCACTTCCCGTTAAAATCATTATTGTTTTTTACCTGATCAAATCTGGTGTTTTTGCCATGTACAGCTTCAAAGGGCAAGCTGTAACCTGTGGTGAAGTTTTTTTTGTAATACCCTTTCAGGCTGTCATCATATATTCTGGCTTTGATTTCTGCATCAAAAATATGCATTGTAAAACTGAGGCTGTCGTCGAGTAGAGAAACTTCATCAATGTTTATTGTTTCTTTCCCATTGATCAGGGTTATTTGTATGCGGTCACCGGTTTTACTGATATTGAAATTGAATGGGATGGATTGATTCTGGGTTTCTATTGTTCCTCTCCAAAATCCCGTTTTTAAAAAAACCGGTTTTTTTTCTTCTTTGCACTGCATGAAAAGGAGGGAGCAGCTGAGTAAAAACAGAAATTTTCGCAAAAACATCAGAAATAATTTTCTTGGCCAAAGATAAAAATTTAAACAGAGACCCATAAAATATAACCTGAATAGTTAGTTAAATTAATCACAAATAAAATCAACCGAGCCTTCTAAAAGGCAAGTATATTTGTTAACCAAGATGTGCTTTCTTCCTAATTTAAAATATTAACTGTAAGTTTGTATCCGGAAAATTATCCCCAAAATATTTTGTATGATTCAGTTAAAAGATGTTTCGATTTTTCAAAGGGAAAACCTGATTCTTTCAAAGGTTAATTTAGACATAAGAAAAGGAGAATTTAATTACCTGATCGGTAAAACCGGGAGCGGAAAAAGCAGTTTGATGAAAACGCTGTACGCCGACCTCCCTTTATTGCACGGTAGCGGAACAGTGGTTGGTTTTGATCTCGTAAAACTGAAAGAAAAGGAGATACCGTTTTTAAGGAGAAAAATCGGGATTGTTTTTCAGGATTTTAACCTGTTGAATGACCGGAGCGTTTATGACAATCTTTTGTTTGTGTTAAAGGCCACAGGCTGGAAGCATGCTGCAGATATTGAAAACAAGATCAACACTGTTTTAGAAAAAGTTGATATGAAAACCAAAGGATTTAAAATGCCTTACCAACTTTCGGGAGGGGAACAGCAAAGGGTTGCCATCGCAAGAGCCCTATTGAATAATCCTGAAATGATCCTCGCAGATGAACCTACCGGAAACCTGGATCCAAAGACTTCCATCGAGATCATGCATGTACTTGAGGCGATCAACAAACAAGGGATCACGATCCTGATGGCGACACACGATTATGCCCTCATTTTAAAATTTCCCCATAAGACCATCAAGTGCGAGGGAGGCATACTCTTTGAAGTAGTTTAAGAGATCAGATCCTTTATTTTTTGTGCATTTGCCTCTGTTTTGAAACCTTCCAGTGTGCTTTCCCTGAGGGCTATATCTTCTTCTGCGTATTCCCGTTCCATCAAACGGTACATTTGTTTGATAAATTCAGATTTGCTGTTTGCCTCCAGACATAAATTTTCGAGCCCCGTGCCTTTTACCATATTTGGGTGACATAAAATGAACCGGCTGTTGAACAAAGAATTGATCAGTTTCAATTTGATTCCTGTATTCTGGAAGGTTGGCAGGACATTGACATGTGCTCTTTTAAAAAGTTCCAGCAATTGCTCATCATTCTCCAATTGAATAAACGATATCTTTTTATTCCTGCAGGTTTTTGCATCGATAGGCGAATAATCAAGATTACCGGCTATTACAAGGGGATAATCCACACTTTTGAAAACCTTGTACAAATATTCAACAGCTTTTTGATTATCTGGAACCTTGAGGTCGCCATGATACAGGGCAAAATATCCTTTTTTTGAGGGTTTTCTTACAGCCTTATTGGCATGAAAGGGAGGAATAAGAACAGAGGGAACTTTGTACCGCTCCTGGAAATATGCGTGGTCAGCTTGTGAAATGGGGAGTATATAATCAGCTCTTTTCAATACCTTTTCGTAAAGCTTAAGTTTGAAAGATTCTGCATAAAACAACAAACGTCTTCCGAAGTTGGTCTCTGATCCGGCCAAACCCTTGTAATAGTCATGTTCGATGTTATGTGTTCTAACAAGGATGATCCGGTCCTCAAATTTGTGTTTGAACAGAGGGAAAGTAGAATGCAATCCTTCGAACAGGATGGGAGCCTTAACGGATTTCAGGTTTTTGACCAGGGATTTGCTCGCTCTGGTCGATACGATATAGGGCAAATAGGAAAGCGCCTTCAGGTTCGATTTTTTTCTTTTGTAATAATAAACTTTTTCGCAGTATGCATTGAGCTCTTCGCTTTTTGTATTTCTGCCTTCGAAGGCATGTAAATAAATTTTTATCCCCAGGTCCCTGAGAGCTTTTACCTTGTAAAAAACATCAATTGCACCGCCGTAATTGGCGGGGTAAGGGACTTCAAAAGAAACTAAATGCAGGCAGTCAGACAAGGTTTTTATAAATTTTTTTTAGTTTTTTTGATTCGTTTTCCCAGGTATATTCCGGAGCGATTTTGTCCAGATTTTCCTTCCAGATCTGGTAAGTTTTTTCATCTGCAAATATACTCGAAACTGTTTGTGCTAAAAGCATGGGATCAAAAGTTTTTGTAACAAATCCTATATCGTTATTTTTTACAAATTCTGCTACCAGTTTTCGGTCAGATACCAGTACCGGAACCCGGCATTGCACGTAGTCGAACAGTTTATTTGGCAGGCTCCATTCATAGTTTAAGTTGGTGTTCTTATCCAGAGAAAGACCGAGATCGGCCAAAGAAGTATATTCCAAGAGTTTCTCATAAGGCATCTTTTTTAGCAGAAATACCTTGTCTTCCAATCGATGATCTTCGATCAGGCCGGCAAGCTTGTCAAACACATCACCTCCCCCAATTATATATAATACTGTATTTTGAAGGAATTGCATCATTAAAACAGCCTCCTCTGCACCGCGATCCATGTTCAGGCCTGTACCTTGCAAAACAATCATTTTCCGGTTTTGTTTGATCCGGCCTTTAAACGCTTTTTCCGGGTTGGCTGCCTCCTGTTTGTATGGCAGATTTCTGATCACTTGAACAGGGATTTTATATTTTGTATGGTAATAGGCCGCTATCTGGCTGTTTACGGTGTACATATTTTTTACATTTGGCAGTATGGATTTTTCAATAGTGGTCCATATTTCTTTAATTCCGGGTCTGTTTTTCAATTCAGGGATCTCTGTAAAAAGCTCATGGCTGTCATACACCAGTTTTGCTTTAAGGATCTTGTGAATGAGAAAATTCGGCAAAAGTGTATCCAGATCATTGGACAGAAGAATATCAGGTTTTCCAAAAAGCAGTTTAAAAAACAGACGGATATTGAGTTCCGCATAAAAAAGAAAACCCTTACTAAAGAACAATTGCATCCTATGGGTTTGGTATGGTCGTTTAAGCGGTAAACTATTTGAGAGCAGCCGGCCAATTAAATTCACCTCATAGCCAAGATCAAATAAGGTCTGACAGATTTTTTTTACGCGCTGGTCTGTGACAAGGTCATTACTAACGGAAACAATAATTCTTTGCACAGGCTGGTATTTTAGTTGATTGTCAAGACAGAGTGAAATTCAATGAAATAAAGAGACATCAAAGCGCGGATAAAGTTATTAAATATTATATTTGTTACTTAAAAAGAAGGCTTAATATTCCCCTTAGTATTTGATTATTACCAATAAATAATGGAATTGACCAAATCAGAAACCGAGCAAAACTGGTATGCAGTTTTTACAAAACCGCGTGCCGAAAAAAAGGTAGTAGAGCGATTAGAAGAAGGTGAAATAGAAGTATTTTTGCCTTTGGTGAAAACTTTAAGGCAATGGAGCGACCGAAAAAAATACGTGCAGCTCCCATTGATACCTTCTTATGTTTTCGTCCATATGAATGAAAAGGACCTGAATAAAGTCCTGCCATATCCCGGAACGGTGGCTGTACTCAAGCACCTGGGGAAGCCCGCCAAAGTAAAGCAAAGCGAAATAGATAATTTAAAAATTTTAAGCGATAACGCAGATGCCAGCGATATTATAAGTGTTGATAAAGTAGGCAAGGGTGATGCGGTTATGGTGTCGAAGGGTTCATTTGCCGGTTTAATAGGAGTTTGTATCAAGGACGGAAATAAACACAGGGTTGTTGTACAGATCGATTCCCTGGGCAGTTGCTTTAGTGTGGATATACCATTAAACCATCTTGAAAAAATTTAGAAGAGAATAATTATACTATTTTTAATATTTGGGAGTTATTGTAGCATCCCTCAAAATATATCAAACAATGAATTTAACTGTGGTGGGAACCGGATATGTCGGATTGGTTACCGGAACCTGTTTTTCTGAAATGGGCAACAATGTGATGTGCATTGATGTTGATGAGCGAAAAATCGAAAATTTAAAAAAAGGGATAATTCCCATATACGAACCGGGATTGGAAGCCATGGTGATCAAAAATATGGCTAACAAATGCCTTCATTTTAGCACCCGGCTTAAAGATGGTCTTGAAAAAGCTGAGATGGTATTCATAGCGGTAGGAACGCCCATGGGGGAAGACGGATCAGCAGACCTTCAATATGTAACCAGTGTAGCAAGACAACTGGGACAGGAAATGAAGAAACCACTGATCGTGGTTGATAAATCAACAGTTCCGGTAGGAACCGGAGAAAAAGTAAAGCAGGCTATTCAAGAAGAACTGGACAAGAGGGGCGTAAAAATTCCCTTTCATGTAGTATCAAATCCCGAATTCCTGAAAGAAGGAGCTGCCATTGAAGACTTTATGAAACCTGACAGGGTAGTGATCGGTGCGGAAGATGAGGAGGTATTTAAAAAGATGAGGGACCTGTACCATCCTTTTACCCATAGTCATGACAGAATTATCACGATGGATATCAAATCTGCTGAAATGACCAAATATGTTGCAAATGCGATGCTGGCGACTAAGATCTCTTTTATGAATGAGGTTGCCAATATTTGCGAACTGGTCGGTGCAGATGTGAATAAGGTTAGAATTGGTATCGGATCAGATACCCGCATAGGATATAGTTTTATATATCCCGGTAGTGGCTACGGGGGCTCCTGTTTTCCAAAAGATGTAAAAGCACTTAAGAAAATTGCTGAAGAAAACGGGTATCAGACCAAACTGATATCTGCCGTTGAGCAGGTAAATGACAAACAAAAGCTCGTGGTGGCGAAAAAGATTGTCAGAAGATTTGGCGAAGATCTCAGCGGCAAGACATTTGCTGTATGGGGCCTCGCATTTAAACCGGGCACAGACGATATGCGTGAAGCACCAGCCATATACATAATCAAAGATCTGGTAAAAAGAGGGGCTAAAATAAATGCTTTTGATCCAAAAGCTATGGAAGAGGCAAAACATTTTTATTTAAAGGATGTTGAAAATATAAGCTATTTCGATTCCAAGTATGCCTGTGTGAAGGGTGCTGATGCCATGTTGCTTTTAACCGAATGGAAGGAATTTCGTTCACCTGATTTTGAAGAATTGAAAAGCAAGATGAAGCAGCCTGTTATTTTTGACGGCAGAAACCAGTACGGCAGTTTCGATCTCGAAGACAGAGGGTTTGAATATTATCAGATCGGCGTAAAAAATATTAAAATATCAGAAACCTTTAAAAACTAAAAAAACCTAATAAACTTAATTTCATGAAAAAGATAGTCCTTTTACTTTCAATCGCAATCATGCTGTTTTCCTGCGCGACGAAACAAGATGTTGTATATTTTAACGGTATCAACCCGGCAGATAATATCGTTGGTATAGACTCCTATATGCCGACCTATCACATTGGTGATGAGTTGCTTATTGTTGTAAATGCCATAGACGCAGAAGCGGCACGGCCATTTAATCAAACTGCGGTTTCCTATTCCGAACAGCTCAATTTTGCGCGTGGACAGGAACGGATCCAAACCTATATAGTTGATTCTAAAGGAGAAATAGACTTCCCTGTTTTGGGTAAACTTAAACTTGCCGGCTTGAGCAGGGATCAGGCTACTGCATTCATGGAAGAAAAACTAAAAGACTATATCAAGGACCCAATTGTAAATATCAGAACCTTAAATTACAGGATCACCGTATTGGGCGAAGTAAACAGACCCGGAACCTATACCGCTACCAATGAGCGGATCACACTGATAGACGCACTTGGATTGGCCGGAGATCTGACGATTTACGGGGAAAGGGAAAATGTATTGGTAATCCATGACTACGATGGCAAAAAAACCTTTACCAGAGTAAATCTAAAGGACAAAAATTTATTTGAATCGCCTGCATACTATTTATCACAAAATGATGTGGTTTATGTTGAGCCAAATAAAACCAGGGCAAAAAACTCATCAATCGGTGCTGATACAGGAGTTATTATAAGTGCCATCGGCTTGATTATTTCTTTGTCGGCTGTAGTGGTTGCTGTACTCAATATCGATTAAGGATCTGTTAAAATTTGTTATAAAAAGCCGGCAAAAACTGCCGGCTTTTTTTTATTTTTCAAAATACAAGATCTCATAACTCAGTTCAGAAAATTTCCGAAACATTTCGCTTACCCCACAGTATTTATCCTGCGATAGTTTCACCGCCTTTTCTATTTTTTCCTTCTCAAAATCTTTGCCGTAAAATTTATAGATCACTTTTACCTTGTTGTAATAGGTGGGCTGTACTTCGGTAAGTTCTGCCTGAACATCAATTTCAATTCCTTCAACAACTATGCGCATTTTTTTAAAAAGCGAAGTGACATCCAGCCCTGTGCAACCCGCCAGGGCAGTCAGCATCAGGGCTTTTGGCCTCAGACCCTGTCCGCTGCCACCGTTGGCCACATCAGCATCAATTTTTAAACTCCCACCGGGATTCTCTGCATGGAAAAGCATATTTCCCTCCCATCTTGTTTTTATTTCCTGTTTCATTTTATGATCAATTTAGGGTTTATATTTTTAAGTTTACTGCCAATACCATTTTCATCTGCATAAATAATTCTTCCATGTTCCAAGGTTATTCCTTCGGCAATGTCTTCTTTCAGCAATAAGGATCCGTCCATATCAACATAATTCAGCTCCGGCAGCAAATGTGCTATGGCGGACATACCTACATTAGATTCTGTCATACAACCCACCATGGTCCTGAGATTTTTTTCTTTGGCAAGTCTGATCATCCTCCTGGCGGGAGTTAAGCCACCACATTTTACGAGCTTGATGTTTATACCATGAAAATGGCCTGCACATTTTTCCACATCCTGTTCAATTTGGCAGCTTTCATCGGCAACTATAGGTAAAACGGACTGCTCATAAACAACTTTTGCACCCTCCCAATCTTCCGCAGGCATGGGTTGCTCTATAAATTCAACATTTAACTTTTGCAGTTCTTTGGCATTGTAAACAGATTCATCCACACCCCAGGCACAATTGGCATCTATCCTGAAAACAGCATCAGTTTCTTTACGCAGGGCCCGCACGATCTTCAGGTCTTCTTTTGTGCCGAGCTTAATTTTATATATCGGCCAGGGCGTCTCCTTTATTTTAAGAACCATATTTTCTATCGTGTCAATTCCTATTGTATAATTGGTTAGCGGATTGTTGTCTGTTCTATAGCCCCACAATTCATACAGTTTTTTGCCTCTTTTACGGGCGTAGAGATCATTATATGCGAGGTCAAGTGCACACAAGGCAAACATATTGTCTTTTAAAAGGGGAACCATTTTTGTCCAAACCTCTTCCGGGGTTTCATCAGAAAGATTTTCAATGAATTCCCTGTGAAGAGATAGGTCATTTACCATAACCTCTATGGTTTTGTTGTAGTATGGATTTTCGGAAGCCTCACCAAAACCGCTGAAAATGCCATCTCTTAACTCTACGATCAGGGTTCGTTTTATATCAAAGGAATATCTGGAAATTTTGAAAGTATGTTTCAATTTAAGATCAAAAGACCTCAGGATTAACTGCATATTATTAACTTTTTTGAATTTTCAAAAGTAAATAATAATTATGAA